>CAZJFO010000136.1:0-1505 GCA_964545465.1 uncultured Neisseria sp. | reverse complement strand
TAAATGAAAGAATATCAGTTATTTGTGAACAAAATTGTTATAATTTTAAAATATGCCTTTAATTTTTATTTAACCCTTATCCGTATAAGGTGCTTGAAAAGATTTAAAGACATTTTTTTTAAACCTTAAAGCTCCTTGATTTTTATAAACTTTTTGAAGTATTTTTAGAAATTCAATAACTTAAGAAAATTCGGAATAAAAGGATCTAACTGGAAATTTATTTTTTAAAGCAGAAAGTAGAATATTTTTCGATAAGATGTATCTGGACAAAAAAATTCTGCCTTAGTCGGATAAGGTTAAAGAAATTGTTAAAAAACAATTCAAAATATACTAGTTTAAATGATTATAAAAAACAAGAGTATCGTTAATTAACTTATATGCGATGTTTGTGATCTCTTACCACTTGGCAAGTAAGTCGGAAAAAAAAGATTTTTTTCATGTGACTGAAAATATAACATTAATAATGATATATTTACTAAATATTATCTTTTATAGTGTATATTTTAACCCGTTAGAAGCTACTCTACACTTCTTTACTACTATACCGATTTAGAAATCGACTTTATAAACGGTGTAGAAGTCATGGAATTTAGGAACTTTTTACTCACGATGAGATAAACTTTAATTTTTTGATAGGTGCAGAATCCATTTATTGCGAGTAACTACGAGCTGTATACCCTACAAAGTACTCAAGATTTCTCTATACCCTTCTGAACGAAAAATTTATTCCACTTTTTTTTCCACTTTTTTTTCTACTTTTCTAGCCAATCAGCGACATGATAAATATTCACTCGCGCACGCACACAGCACAGACGCTCACATTCACACATACGGTCAATATATGATGTGTGCAGTGCATTCAGTGCTGTATACGTATACGGACGCTATCAATTAGCAATATTAAATAAATAACTTGCATAATATGACAATGCTGTGTGCGGTGCATACAATGCGGTGATATTTAAAAAAATTTGAAGATCTGCTGTTTAAGATAAAATCTATTGTTTTTCTTCAATTTATAATTTAAAAATATATTCGAAATCACGGTGAAATTATGAATAATAACGTTCCGTAGAATCTGATTTTTAATTTTTTTTTAAATATCTCACTTATGCAAATTCAAAGAATACAATTCGATTTTTATTTTTATTCTGATTCCAGATATGTTTTCAAATTTTAAATAGGGCGAAAACTATGGATTTAACCTTAAGTGGCTGGGATTCGCGGATGAAAAACCCCGTCGTTTCTATGAAATAATGTAATATACATAGAATACGCATGTCCGAACTGAGGTGCTATAGCTACTTTCTCCCTTTTTCTATTCAATCAAAATAAAATATATATTCTCAAACCATATAAAAAATGCAATCGATTGGTGTTTTTGCTTTTTCAAAGTGATGATTTAAAAAAAGTAAGTATTTTAGCAATTTTGATTGAAAAAGCAGCATATAACTTTCAACTGTATATATACACAAAAAATACATATTTTTTCTCCACGAAAATTA
>CAZJFO010000135.1:589-1527 GCA_964545465.1 uncultured Neisseria sp. | reverse complement strand
TTCTCATTAATTGATGGTGTCTTTATAGAGTAATTGATGTGTGTATGCCGCGATTAATCAGTTCTTCTCATTAACTGATTAACCAAAGATAAGTCTTTATATGTCCCTTACAACTTCCAACAAACAAAAAACAACCAAAATTTCGTTAAAAAATGTCTTTCCAACTTCACTCTGTATTCGAAAATTTCCAAGAATTTCAAAAAGCTCTAGAAATTTATCGTAGCAAAACGTACAGTACCTTTCGAGTCAAGTCAAGTGGCTTTACACCGAAGAAGCATGACTACTCTTTCGTGCTTTACAAGTGCATTCATATGGAAGATCCAACCAAAGTACAAGGAGCAACCAAGTCCAGAGGTTTACGCCCTACTCAGAATTACATCAAACCTACCAAGTGTCCTGCTCAGATACGTGTCAAACGTAATACAGATGGTTCATATTTAATCGTCAAGTTGGGTTGCCATGCCGTCACGTACTCTACGTAAGACTTCAGCTCAAATCCACTCCTATGATAACTAGTTCAATGATCTCACCACGCTGGCTGCGTTCAACTGAGCCTAGACCTTACCTCATTTGAACAACCAATTGTCGATTCCGAAACCATAGTTGACATCAATTCAATTGCTACTAATACGCATCCAAGAGTGAAGCCGACTGATCAAAACACAAAATACAACGAGATGTTTCGAATGCTCAAACAAATTGGTTCGTCATTTGCCCTTTTGCCACAAGAAGATTTCGACGATGATATGTCAAGAGTTGTACAATTAGTAGAACTTGCTCAAAATCGAACAAAGTTTATACTCACTCCATTAGTAAGCAATGTCAATCAATCAATCTACCCAGAGCTATCAGAACAAGAAGTGCTACCAGAGCAACAAGTGCAACCAGAGCAACAAGTGCAACCAGAGCAACAAGTGCAACCAGAGCAACAAGTGCAA
>CAZJFO010000135.1:0-489 GCA_964545465.1 uncultured Neisseria sp. | reverse complement strand
CCAGATCAACAAGTGCAACCAGAGCAACCTGATCTAGATTATGTAGATCTATCAGATAAAACTGTTTTGGAGATCGACAATCCCAGAGGAAGACCAACTAACGCTACTGTGAAGAGGCGATGTTTGTTATAAAGAAAAGCATAGACTGATGTTCCAGCTCCAAATCCAGCTCCAAACAAACAAAAAAAACAACAGACCCTAACGAACCAAAAATAAGTAAACCACGATCAAAATAGAATTTTGAATTCGAATCAAATTTGAATTACTTTACTAGTTTTATTTTGATTTGTTCATTATTTTCTATTTTTCTTCTTATAAATTTGTCAATAAAGTGCTAAACCCAATACATATCCTTCTAATTACTAATCCCTATACTTACACACATCGAATGTTTTCTATTATGAAAATTACATTGTTAAGTGATAGTAAAATTCGACACAATATTGTGTCAACGCTATTTTCCCACACATTATTTTAACACAAAATTGT
>CAZJFO010000134.1:0-1538 GCA_964545465.1 uncultured Neisseria sp. | reverse complement strand
TATAATGTGCCCTATAATTTAATCCACCTTGATAGAAATAATTGACGATAAAATATCAATTATTTTAAGGGGTGGGATATGGCTAAAAAAGTGAGTTACGATAATGCGTTTAAGGCTAAAGTGGCATTAGATGCAATCAGAGGGGATAAAACCATCGGTGAGATTGCAACATTTTATAATGTAGCAAGTTGTTTGGTTAGTAAATGGAAATCAGCTTTACTGTCAAATGCAGCTACCGCATTTAGTGATAAAATACAATCCTCACCATCTAATGATAATGAACATAAATTGTACCAGCAAATTGGTAAACTAACCATGGAGGTAGATTACTTAAAAAAGTTTGTAAGCAAATACCGCTAAAAACCAGAAAAACGTATTTGCAAAAATCAAACGATTTAAGTATTAGGGCACAATGTAAGCTACTAAGTGTAAATCGTAGCGGACTGTATTATATGGCTAAACCAGTTGTGGATATTGACTTAGAAGGTAAAATATTAAATATATGGTTTGACCATAATACTAAAGGATGGCGTAGTATACAAAAAGACTTGCATGAATATGAACATATAAGAGTAAACCATAAGAAGTTACGGCGTATTATGCACAAGCTTGGTATCCGTGGTATCCTACCTAAATCCAATACTAGCAAAAGTAATAAATCACATTATAAGTACCCATATGGGCTTAATAATTTAGTTATTGATAAATCTAATATGGTATGGTGCTCTGATATCACTTATATTAAAATTGGTAGCAGCCATGTATACCTAGTTGCAATTGTCGATGTTTACAGTAGAGCTATTTTAGATTATGAAATTAGCAATACCTTGGATGCTGAATTTTGTATACGTTGTTTAAATAGATGTATTGAGACTTATGGTATACCAAAAGTGTTCAATACCGACCAAGGGGTTCAATATACATCAGATAGTTGGATTGCAGTACTAAATCAGCATAACATGATGATTAGCATGGATGGCAAGGGACGCTGGGCTGATAATATTTGGATCGAACGTATCTGGCGGACTATCAAGTATGAGTGCGTGCATCTACTAGGAATTGAATCATTATCTGAACTTAAGCAAGAGTTAAAAAAGTATATCGATTATTATAATCATAAACGATTACATTCTTCACTAAACTATAAGCAACCAATGGTGGTTTACCTTACAAACATAAATATAAATAAAAATGATGAATATTTGATATACTGCGAATTAAGCAAATATCAAGAAATGCAAGCAGTTGCATGATGAGGTGAGATTATTTCTATCAAAGTGGAAAAAATGGTCTTGACAATGGGGCTCAGTATACTGTTTGCATATAAGCTTCAACGAGCCATTCGTCTTTTGCAGATACTTTTTGCAATACTGAAAACCCTAATTTTTCTGATTTATTAAAATAAGCATCAAGCCATTCTTTTTTTATTTGAGTTTCATATTTTTTTATAAAATCAATACGACCTTTATTTCTAATTTTCTCAAATCCATCATTCTTAAAATAACCAAACCATGAATCTCTATCTAAATTATGTGGTT
>CAZJFO010000133.1:0-1549 GCA_964545465.1 uncultured Neisseria sp. | reverse complement strand
TTGAAGGAATAACTCACACCAGATCCATCTTCACTTCCGGGTGTTCCGTTTAATTTAACCATCAAATTCCCAAAATATGTAACTGTATCACCACATGTATTAGAACGTATGATCAATGTACTTGCAGCATTGCTAGTGTTATTGGTAAAATGCCCGTTTGACTGAGTAGTGTTATTTTGAAGCGCAACATACAGAGTATCCTTTAAACCAGAGAAATCATGCGCAGAAGTACTAAAAACACTGCTAGTTATTATCAATACACGCGCGTAAGCAGGGGCAATATCGTTAGGATTTAACTTAATCAACTTGCCACAATTTCCTGCACTAGTAATTTGATTATTAATTGTAGTAATTTTTGATAAATTAGATGTATTATACGTTGCCCACCCTAACCATGTATTACCAGTTGGCCAATCAACATTATTAATAGTATTTAAAGTTATTGAATTGGGTCCAACTCTTATTCTAACCATTTCGTCAAAGCCCTCACTGGTACTGCAGGCATTCACTAAAATATTTTCAATTTCGAAACATTTGGTAGGAAGTGCTTCACTACTGCCCATTCCATTGCAAACTCGCTGTGCATATATGGATTCAACGCATAATGAGAAGAATATAGTTAAAACAAAAAATAATGAAAATTTCTTATCCATGCGACATTTTTAAAAAAACTAAAGGCCAAAATTAAGTATAGACCTTTAATATACCGCCAAATTTAAGTTATCAAATTGTAACCTGTAAGGGAGTAAAAAGAAAATAGTAGCATTAAAAGGATAAAAAATAGCGTTTTAGGTATTTTGGAGGATACTACCCAAATAAGTAGTTCAACATCTCCTCCAACTTGCTCAATTCAACAATTATAATGTTTGACTTTTGCTTAGGAAGCTTATTAAATTTACTAATATAAACTGTTGTAAAGCCCAACTTTTCGGCTTCACTAATTCGTTGTTCAATACGGCTAACAGCACGTATCTCACCACTTAATCCTACCTCTCCAATAAAAGCAATCTTATTATCAATAGGTACATTTTGATAACTACTAACAATAGCTGCTATTACTCCTAAATCAATTCCAGGGTCTTCAACACGCAAACCGCCAGTTATATTTATAAACACATCTTGCATACCCATACGCAGTCCACACTTTTTCTCGAGTATGGCCAATAGCATGTTCAATCTTTTTGCATCATAACCGTTACTATTACGCTGAGGTGTTCCGTAAGCCGCTGTGCTAACTAGCGCTTGGGTTTCTATTAATAAAGGCCTTAAACCCTCAATAGTTGCACTAATGGCAATTCCACTTAAATTTCGGATGGATTGCTAACCTCACGTAATCCAGCACCGTGCATTTCATAAATACCCATTTCACTGGTGCTACCAAAACGATTTTTAGTAGTGCGCAAAATTCTATAAACATGATTTCTATCACCTTCAAACTGCAAAACGGTATCAACCATATGTTCTAATAATTTAGGACCTGCTAATGCGCCATCTTTAGTGATATGCCCGATTAAAAATACGGGAGTTCCTGTTTCTTTAGCAAATCGGA
>CAZJFO010000132.1:0-1566 GCA_964545465.1 uncultured Neisseria sp. | reverse complement strand
GATACACTAAGTATCAAAATCATGTATAGCAGTCCTGATAATCGATTCCGTAATAATTTAAATAACATCATATACTCTCACAAATTAAATGTAGATTGTTAAGCTGAATAGTTTAGAATTTCAGTAAGATATTAAAGCATACTCATATAGGACTTTACCACCTCAAAAATAGCAAGAAAAATCAGTTTACATCTTAGAAGTATAAAGCAAGTTAACCGAGTAAAGCCAAATAAAACAATTGCAGCATTCACATTGTAGAGTGGGGTAAGCAACCATCGTTATTCAGAGTTTTAACAAAGAATCTTTACTAACTATTAAACTACTTTGAGTGGTATAAAGATTCTATACTCCAACGGATTGAAAATCGAATAAACTCTAAGCCAGAGTTTGTAGAAATATTGTAAAATATATGGTTATAAAAGTAACATTAACTAAACCACGGAGAATAACGTTAGAGGCACCGCATAAAAGAGATCAGTGAATTGCGGATAGGGTTAATATAGTGCTAAGATTAAGGCTAACCACAAAAGCAAATTGCTCAAGTTTTGAGAATTAGCAAATCGACTGTATGGGAACATAATAACATGCAAAAATCATATACTCAAGCTTGGTATAGACGAGATACCAATATCAACGCAGATAAAAAAGTTATTGTTATTGGGGGTGGGATTAGTGGTGCAACAACTGCATATAGCCTAGCAAGCCGTGGTTACGATGTTACTATTTATGAAAAAAGGCACGCTCTTGCTATGGAGGCTAGTGGTAATTATCAAGCGGTACTCTATGGACACTTCGGGGGCAACCCAAGCCCAGAGCTGGAACTAACAATAAAGGGATATCAATATAGTCATGATTTAATTACTCGCTTACCCAAAGACAGCTATGGCATTTGTGGAATAATTGAACCGATCGATAGTGACTACAGACTTAAACAAATAATGCGAAATAATTACCCGATAGATTTTTGTTATCCAATTACCCAAAAACAGATTAGCCAAGTTGCAGGGATAAAGTTAAATATAGAGTCTGGTATGTATTACCCATCAGGACTTTGGCTGAATCCAAAAGCTTTAATTGATTATCTTACTAATCATCCTAATATAAAAATAGTATGTAATAGTTTAGTAAATGATATTGATTATACTAATAAATGGCAAGTTATAACTCAAAACGGTATTATTGATAGCAGTTATCATTTAGTACTTTGTAACTCCTATAATCTAAAAGAGTTTACATATACAAAGAATTTGCCATTAAATAAAACACGGGGGCAAACCACTATAGTTAAAGGCAATCTGGGACTAAAGACAATTATATGTGGTAACGGCTATATAACTCCAAACCTATTAGACGCATACACAATAGGAGCTACTTTTAATAAAGATATATCTAATTTGGAAGCAACCAAGCGTGAACATATAGAAAACATATCAAAGATTGCTAAATACATCGCTGATTGTAAAATAGACCTAAAATATGTTACAGGAGATGCTAATATAAGAATGCATAGCCTTCCCCAATTAACAAATTAAGTGCACCAGGTACCAAATGTTACGTAGTTAAACA
>CAZJFO010000131.1:0-1576 GCA_964545465.1 uncultured Neisseria sp. | reverse complement strand
TTAAATATAAATCATAGAAACTATTTCATCGTGAGACGAGTCAAAGCTTCCGACCCTCTATTTTGATATATTCATTTCTTACTTTCACACCTTTGTATATGTAAGATAATTAGATCGAAATCAATAGATCGATAGCTTTAAGGTGTCAGAATAAGAAATAAAAAAGAAGAAGATATTTTCAACCTCCCAGAACTTTCTAAAGTCATCTATTAACCTTCTAGAATATTCAAAAAAATTTTGGAATATTCTAGAACCTTTTCTAACCCTCTAGAACATTTTAGAATCGTGAGTAACATTAAAGGACCTATTGAAATCTTCTGGAACATTCTTAAACCTTCTAAAACTATGTTTAATCTTCTGTAAAACTTATTGAAGTATAAAAAATCTTCTAAAATATTCGAGAACCTTTTCGAACCCTATAAATATTTTAGAATATTTTAGAATACTGTGTAACATTTAAGAATCTTCTATGATTTTTTCTGAAAGGGTATGTTCTTAAACTGCAAAAACAAAAAAAAACGGTATTTGAATAAAGCTTGCCAGTTTTGGAGAATTTTCAATTTGGTTAAATTCAAAGTCTGATATTGGTTCAAGTATAGTAATATTAAAGTGGATACATAAACAAAGTTTATGTATTAATCTATAACTGCTCAAAAGAATCCCAAACATTGGTCATATTTGTGTTTTTTTGCTCTCAAAGTTACAATGACAAGTACAAAATTATATGAAAATAGTAACTTTAACGAACCTTCTAGATCTTTCAAAAACCTTCTAATGCCTTCTGGAATTGAGTTTTTGAATATTATAAAAAAAGTAGCTTTTTTTATAAGAAGCTCACTAAAAATGGATCAAAAAAGCATAAAAATCATCAAAAATTACTAAATCAATTTCTCGGAAAAATCGAAACTTTGATAATCAATAAGTATTGATCGATAGCATTGATCAGTCATATAAATAATCAATAATTAAAAAATATTTTATCTATTACTAAAAAAAATTTCAAGCATTTCGGACATTATTTTTGAGTTGTTGACTTTTTAAAGTGAATGATGTTCATCGGTGCATCGATAAGGGTTAAAATTTTGGTTATTCAGCTTTTCTTTTATTTTTAATTTTCTTATTTGATCTGCTTAACAATTTTTACTTTGGATTATTCTTCATCTTCTATTCATTTGTTTGAAATAAAATGTATCTCAATGCTTATCTAATATTCATCATAATCATTAGACCGTAAAATGGCCCTATCTTAGGTCTACGTGAATTTTAAGTCCCTGCCTTAGGTCTACGTTAATCCAAACGATCATCCAATAGATTTAAAAAGTTTTTTATATTATTATGTTCAAGTTATTTTGTATTTTATTGGATGATCGCTTAAATGCACCACAAAATAATAAAACAACTCGATATGTTTTCTAAAAAGGCAAAAATAGAATTAAAGAGGTCTAAAGCATTTTTAAAAAATCGATGTCAAAACATTTTTACATATTTATTGAGAGATCAATAGATATACTTATTTAGAAGTATTTATTCGTTTCCCCGTCGTCAGGATTTTTTAAATTAAATCAATTTGTGAAAA
>CAZJFO010000130.1:0-1585 GCA_964545465.1 uncultured Neisseria sp. | reverse complement strand
CATGAGCAACGACCTCAGAAAAGCTCTCATATTCCGTTGAGAAAACCTTGTGTTCGACGGCCGATGGGGAAAAATCCTTGTATTGTATTATCATAAATAATAAGTCCTAACATAGCTTTTTACGTACGGCTCGATAGCGCTGTCGCATAGCTCTCAAAGGTCAGTCTCTCCGACTTAATTGGCCGCGGGTCAGAGGCAAGGAGCGATGTCTTGTTAGGTCTGTGTTTGATTTGATTGCGCGAACAATGATCCAAGCCACCAATAGTAAATTATTTGACTTCCGATTCCAACTAAACTTGAAAAAGGTTTCTGTGATTCAACTAAACCGACAATGGATATCAATACGCTGATCACAACGCTCACCGGAATCGTCAAGAGCAACAGACGAACATAAATGACCCAACCAAGACAAAAATACTTGCTCGCAAAATCATTGCCGAACGTATCGAGATTCTGCTTCTTAAGGTGCAGTACTCCGAAAACCGTAATGACGACAGAAGCTAGAGTGCCTGCGATGTCCCACAGAGTAGCATCTCGGTAAGCAAAAATCCAAACGACTGCCGTAAGAACCATGTGTGCCATAAAATATGGGCCAATATCCGATTGCTGGAAGGTGCCACTTTTGAACTTTTTAACCAATAGTTCGGCTGAGAGATGTTGCATGTTTCTTCCTAGGGAGGGTCAATTTAAGCGGTGAAAACGGGGTCAGGGAACGATGGCGATTCTTGGATACACAGGATTGTTAGGTCCGTAAATCGGTAATTGGATCCCGAACCAGGATGGGCACTTGCCGAGGCGCTGAGCGACAGCGACAGAACCTGACACCCAACGAATCCAAATTCGAAAATCGCTCCCTGACCCCGTTGTCATTTTTGTTTGGCGATTTTTCGGCGGCCTGTGGGAGTCGCCGCCGTTTTCAGTCCACTGATTCGGCAGGGTTGCCTTCTTTCATTTCTACCTTTGTGTCGGTTACGAAAAGGCAAACTAACGGCGCAGCCGCGCAGCTGAGACCAAGAAGCGCCCCAATCCCAAGAGTTGCATCGCCGGTCAACAAAACGTTTATTATCGGGAGGATAACCCAGATGGTTGCTCCAATCACTACGATCCGGAGGGCGCTCTTGGGTATCGCAAACACATCCGATGAGCGCATCAGCTGTAAGGCATTCGCTGCGATTGCAATCGCTACAATAAACCAGAGAGGTGTTTTGAATAAAAGTGTCACATGACCGTTGAGCCCCGTAACGTCGAAAGTCATCCCTTGGAATGCAGAATCGAGCAGATCTCCGAAGCCGCCATTGATCTTTACATCGGCGTTGCGGATGGTCATCCACGTCATCGGCAGAGACATCAGTCCCGAAACGATGCCAGCGGCTAGAAGCGTATTTTTTTGTTTTGGATTCATTGCTAAACTATTAGATCGGGTTTTTCGGTTCCTCGCTATTACCAGTGGGAACGGGGGGCTTGACGCCCACAGTCTGATGACCGAAAAAGGAGTCAGTTCTTGATATTGTCTACTCCCCATCCAGCTTGCTCCGGCGATACAAGAGATGGTTCAGATAACCGCGCGTGCCCATCGCCAGACGCT
>CAZJFO010000129.1:0-1585 GCA_964545465.1 uncultured Neisseria sp. | reverse complement strand
CCATTTTGTAGATCTCGTCGAGCTGATTCTAAATATATATATTTTGTTGGGTCTCATAAAGTATTTTTTTACTATAATTATATAATTGGTGGAAAAAATTCCAAGATTGTTCAAATTCCAAGATTGAGTGGAACATATATGCTGTTTTTCGTATCAGTGCTTTTTACCACTATAATGAGCTAGCTCGAAATAATTATGCGAGCTCATTAAGTGTACACGCACGGTGGTAATTGCGCACAGTAAAATACAACAGTTTTGTAAAATACAGTTCAGTAAACAGTTCAGTAAAATACAAAGTTTTGGCTGCAGTTAGCGTATAAAAATTATCTTCTATCAATATCTTTGCGTGCGTTTTTTTATTGACAGGCTTTCTTTATTCATGCGTTAATTTATTCAGGTGTTAATATTTTACTCGTTTCTTAAAAAAATATATCCAAATTAATAATGGCTACTCCTACTAAAGCATCGACGCATTTCCAAAATTTAAAATATGATGATGAAAAAAAAAAGTTTACAATGCAATGCAAGTAATAGTTCAAATGATTCAATTCGATGATGATGAAGTCGAATTAAGTTCGGAACTTTCAAAAAATGAGATCATTCTTGCTGAGCTAAAACTTTACTCAACTTTGAAAGGATCTTTAAACGAACATTCTTGTCCTTTACTTTTCTATAAAATTAATGAACATCAGCTCCCAAATATGGCGAAAATTTCTAAAATGTTATTTTGCATAACCGCATCTTCCGTGCCATCAGAATGTTTGTTTAGCAAATCGGGAGAATTAATCTCTAAAAAAAGAACACGGCTTAATCCAGTCTTAGCTGAGGAACTTTTAATCTTGGGGCTTAATAAATTTGACTAATTGTGTATATATCCATATTTAAAAACAACTTTTGTAAACTTGTTAATGATAACCAATCAATGGAAAAATGAAATAATAAAATTGTATATGTTATGAAATAAACAGTACTATATTTTTAAACTATATTTTATGCTATTTCATATTTGTATTTTTTTTGGACCGACATGCGAAGTCGAAGTCGATATGTCGTTTATAAAAAAACGACTGACCTTTTTCGACTTCAACATATCGAAAATTTTACGTCGTTAACAACTCTAGTGAATGTGCAAATAAAGAAAAACTGAGATCTAGCGGCAATTGGAACTCGCTTTCTTAATATTGAAGTGAAACTTTACAAGATAAGACGTTAATTAGAGGTTCCCGTTTTGTCTTTGAAGAAAATTTCCGGTTGAAGTTAATTATTTTGTATTTTTCCTCCGTTATAAAACAAAGAAAAACTTATAATAATCTTTAAATATTCTTTCGTTTTATCACGGGGTGATTTTTTTGAATTTTCAGGCACCTATGCTGGGGGGGGGTGAAAAAAACTGTCCAAAAAAATATTGTTTATTTTGGATACGCGGCTAATTTGGTAGTCAAATTTAAATTGAATTTTGATGAGGAGAGGGGGTCAAAAATAGAAAAAAAGTCAAAATTCCAAAAAAAATCGGGTAAAAAGTTAACTTTGTTTTGCAAGTGGGTTGCACTATAGGATTGGAAATTACTTCAGGATACGGAAATAA
>CAZJFO010000128.1:1066-1608 GCA_964545465.1 uncultured Neisseria sp. | reverse complement strand
ACTTCATCAAACAATGAAGTGATTAAAACTGAAGCGGTCAATGTTCAAGCTCAAGCGCCTGTTGTTAAAGCAGAAGTGAAAACTGAAGTTGTTAAGTCTGACATTGAAGTTGTTACAACAAAGCCAGCTAAACAAGACAAACCTGCAAAAACAGAGTCTGTTGCTTCTAATGAAGCTGCAAAGCCAACAGAAGAAAAAGCTGAAAAGAAAGCACGTCCAGCGCGCAAACCTGCAGCAAAAGCAAAACCTGTTGATTTAGCGGCAAGTGGATTACAACTTGTTGAAACGAGTGCTGACAAGGTGAAAGCAGTAGCAACTACTGAGCCTGAAGCACCAAAACAAGCTCGTAAGACACCTGCTTGGAAAAAGAAAGCTGATGAAGCTGCAAAAGATGAGCCTTTAGTCATCGTACAAACGCAGAAGTAAATTGTTTTAAGCACCTCGTGTGCTAAGCAAATAAAAAGCCCCGATTGTTCGGGGCTTTTTATTTATTAAAACTTTCAAGTGAAACATCAGCCTTTACATTATCACCTATTTTTTTT
>CAZJFO010000128.1:388-1056 GCA_964545465.1 uncultured Neisseria sp. | reverse complement strand
GTCATTCACATTAGCGCAATAACCGCTGCCAATGTACGGCAACATCAATACCAATAGATCACGATGAAACTTGAAAGAATTATGGATTCAAGTCATCCACATTAGCGCCATAGAACTTAGCTTTAAGCTTCTTAAGCTGGTCTCTAAATTCCGCAGCTTTCTCAAATTCTAAATTCTTAGCACTGTCATGCATGCCCTTTTCAAGGCGTTTCATTTCCTTAAGAATTTGCTTTTCGTTTAATACATCATAACTAGCCTGATCTTGTGCGGCTTTACGCTCACGAGCAGCATCGTCTTTATCGTAGACGCCATCAATAATATCTTTAATCTTCTTGCTTACACCTTTAGGGGTAATTCCATTCTCGAGGTTAAATGCAATTTGTTTATCACGACGTCGCTGTGTTTCATCCATCGCCAATTTCATGGACCGAGTAATACGGTTTGCGTAAAAAATTACCTTACCATTCAAATTACGTGCAGCACGACCGGCCGTTTGAATCAGTGAGCGTTCTGAGCGCAAGAAACCCTCTTTATCAGCATCAAGCACTGCAACAAGAGATACCTCTGGAATATCCAAACCCTCACGTAGCAAGTTAATACCGACTAAAACATCAAACTCACCTAAACGTAAATCACGAATAATCTCAACACGCTCGACCGTATCGATA
>CAZJFO010000128.1:0-378 GCA_964545465.1 uncultured Neisseria sp. | reverse complement strand
TATCCGAATGCAAATAGCGCACCTTAACGCCATGCTCACTTAAGTAATCTGTTAAATCCTCAGCCATACGCTTAGTTAATGTGGTCGCTAATACACGCTCACCAACATCAATACGTAACTTAATTTCTGAAAGTAAGTCATCCACTTGTGTATCTGCAGGCTTAACGATAATTTCAGGATCGACCAAGCCAGTTGGCCTAGCCACCTGCTCAACTACTTGTTGTTGATGATTAGCCTCATATTCCGCTGGTGTCGCTGAAACGAATACTGTTTGACGCATGATTTGCTCAAACTCTTCAAATTTAAGCGGACGATTATCAAGCGCAGACGGTAAACGGAATCCGTAGTCCACCAAATTCTCTTTACGAGATTTATCAC
>CAZJFO010000127.1:0-1609 GCA_964545465.1 uncultured Neisseria sp. | reverse complement strand
AGTACCTGTACCGCTATAACTTTCCGTCATGGCGGGATTGTAATATAGTATTAAATTATTGGTCGTAAAATCTATTGGTTTTAAGAGTAATCCCAAACGCATGGTAATGTGATTATTCCATTCCACAGGAAGTACCCGAACCGCTTTTGCATAAACGGGTGTAGGGAACAAGATGCGCACATCATCAGTTGAGTTAGTGTTTAACAAGGCATTACTGAGTACGCGAGTCCATGGTGCCGCACCGTTAGGACTCGTTTCAATATGTGCTTTGGTGACCCATTGCCCTCCGTTATTGGCTCTACCTTGGGTTACGATTCCTTTTATCGTGGTTGGTGCATCATAACTTAGTGTAATAGATTGATTGGTATCGTAATACAAAGCAGCCCAACCTAGGGTGGTGTTGTTTAGCCAAGGGGTGTAATGTGGTTGGTTAAAAGTAGTTTCGCTATTCCATACACTTGAAACACTCCAATAGGTAGGGTTTGCATTGGTTGCAGGACTGTGAATGGAATAATCAAACTCGTCTTTTCGGGCTAAATACTCTTGCAGGATATCTACATCGCTTAAAGGTAAATTGTACAATTTGAATTGCGCCAAATTAAATTTACCAAAAGCACCAGATCCCATATTTGTATTGGTTTGTGCACCTATTCCATAATATTGTCCCGGTGGCGGAAGCGTTCTATCATAGGTTTGACTTCCTATTAGTACGCCGTTTAGGTAAGCTCTTACGGCACTACCATTATAGACCATGGCAATGTGGTACCATCTGTTTAAGGCTATTGCACTAGAAGAAATTACTGTACCATCCCAAACTTTATATCTAATTATGCCGTTTACTAGTTCAATATTACTGGTAAAAAAACCTGAATTTAGCGTTTGGGATTCTTGTTCGCTTACGATTACGCCATTTAATGCAGTAGGATAGACCCAAAGACTCATGGTAAAGCTTTTTTGAGCGCTTGCGTTTGCCGATTTAAAAAAGGGTCTTAGATTGGGCGACATGACGTATTGGTTTACTCCATCTAGTGAAACAAAACCTAACGAATTCATGAAAATGGGTGCATTAACCACTGATGCGTTTCCAGAAGCGGCTATACTGGTTACAAATGAATTGCCACGCGTGAAACTAGCTGGTTTTGAAAAATCGTAATTGACTACCAAACTATTTTTTGGAAGCATGGATTGTTGAATGGGTAGGCCTATTTGACCTAATGCAGTATATTGAATGAATAAAATGGCTAGGTATTGAAATCCTTTCATTTTAATTGCTCATTTCGCCAGAAACAATGATGTTGTTGCTACCCATGTGCAGGATACTCACAATAGCGTATTGACTGGCTGTTTTATTAAAATTGCCTCTGTTGAAATAGGTTCCCGCGAACGTAATTTGCCCGGCACCCATTTGCACTACGGTACAATTGAATCCGGCAGGTAAACCGCTAGGAATGGTAATGGTTATGGCAGTAGCGCTGGTAGATTGTATTACTTTTCCGTTGTCTGTAGCTGCTAAGATAGAGTTAGTCGATACGGTTGTAATATTTGCTGAAAATCCTGATATGGATGAGGTGTCAGAATTTCCTGTGAATGTTCCTGTGGTAGAAATGTT
>CAZJFO010000126.1:0-1609 GCA_964545465.1 uncultured Neisseria sp. | reverse complement strand
CTAAAAATTAAGAATTTTATTAATAATGCTTCAACCAATAAACCACCGCTAACTTACTTTGTTAATGCTAGTGATATACAAATAAGTGGAGCTGGAACTAGTGCAACTATAAGCTGGAATGCTCAATCTAATGCAGTTAGATATAGAGTTTTTGCAAAACAAACTTCATTAGGTGCTATTAATATAATTACTGATACACCAGTTGCTACTGTTAATGCTCCAACTAACTCCGCTACAGTTAGTGTTAGTCAAGGTGTTGGTTATACTTATGCAGTTTTAGCGGATAAATCTACCGATATAACTACTGACATTATTAATTTTACTACTTCAACATCAATATCAAACTTTACTCTTGATACTTTTGATTTATCCGCTGGAACTACTGCAACTTTAAGCTGGGGTTCTGTTGTTGGTGCTACTGAATATAGAATACAATATCAAAGAGCGATTTCGTTAAGTAGTCCAACAATTATTACTGGTATAACTGGAACTAGTAGAGTAATAACTGGCTTGACTCCTAGCAATCCTGATGATGCAACTACTCCCTATTCTTTTAAGGTTTTAGCTTACAATGGAAGCGGTCAAGTTATAGCTGAAACTGCTGTAAATACTAGACCAGTCTTTACAAGAATAAATCTAAAATATTTTTACGATTCTGCAACAAATATTACTGTTAGCTCGATTGCTAGAAGCTCAGATTTAGCAACTTGCAATACAACAGCAAATCATAACTTGAAGCAAGGCGATGTATTCAGTATAACAAATTCAGTTGCTCCTTTTAATGTGAGTTATGCTCTTGTTTTTGATGTGCCATCTTTAACATCTTTTAGATATGTTGTGGCAAATTCTGGAGCTACATCAACATCAACAGCCACACTTCAAAAATTTGAAAACCCTTTTATAACTTGGAATTATTATAGATTCAGCCAATATTTAAGTAGCCTTGAGACTACAACAAAAAAGATATTGCCAAGAAATCCAATTGCTTATACTTTAAGCACTACACCAGTAGATTATACTGCTGAATTAATATTTCCTACAGCAAAATATCAAAATAGTGGTGATTCAATGGCTGGCTGGTATTTAATTAAATATCATAATAGCGATGATGCTATTGCTGTTCTTGCTGATGCGACAAATAAAAATGTGGCTATGCAAATGTTTGATGGAACTTTTAGTTATAGCGATAGACAGGATAAATTTTTATTCGGAGTTGACGACCATAGGTCTTATAAATTATGGCACGGTGGCTTTGCTTATTTACAAAATGCTGGATCTAGTTTTTCAGAGACGGCTATTTTCTATCGCCTGAATACAGATTTAACGGAAAATTCATCTGCTGTTGCAATCGCTAATAGACCTAGTGAGTTATCTGCTGTAGCTCAAGCAATGCCAGTGAGATTATCATTAAGCGGATATACAGTTTATTTTGATAATAATAATCAAAGGTTAATAATTCAAAAAAAAGACGGCACTCGAAAAATTATATTGACTTATTCGGCTCTTGGAATGTCGAACATCTGGGGTTTTTCAGCGAATGTAGGTGGTGGAACACTAGACATAAGTGGTTTTTGGTATGCAGTTACAAATAATTTTGATACTATAATGT
>CAZJFO010000125.1:0-1611 GCA_964545465.1 uncultured Neisseria sp. | reverse complement strand
ATCTGATATATAGTCTACTGAAAAACGAGTGATATCCACAAAGCATCCTCAAAATACTAGACATTAACGAAACAGAAGCCATCGAAAAACACAAACTACACCCCATTCAAGCAACCATAGACAAAATATGCCAAAACCTGATGCTCAAGATAGTCAAAGACCCTGACCACCCCGTAACATCATGCCTCGCTAAAAACCCACGCTCAACCACAGTCTACAACCTATACAAAACAAACATTGCCAAAACGGAAGCCCACAATCAAACGTTTGTTCTAAAATACCTACGTTTACTTAGAGACAAACACCAAGAACAAAAACACAACAAAAACATTAAACGCCTCACAAATCCCAAGCCAGCAACTACAAAAATAAAGCAACCACCAATCCTATGTCAACAATGCGGTATCTCAATCAAAAACAAAACGGGCCTGTCCGCACACCTTAGACTGAACAAAAAATGTAACAGCACACTAGTCTCCGCGGAAATAATCTCCAGCCAGAACATAACTCTACGTAGATAATTTATTCTTTTCCAGTCAGTGGCGGAGCTAGGCCAAAAACATTGGTAGGAATTTTTTTTTCCTACCAACTAGAAATTATTGGTAGGAATTTCTTACCAACTTAAAACTATTGAGGGGAATTTTTTTTCAGCTTTCCATAGAAATAAAAAACTAATTATTTTCGGATTTTTAGTTTTCGGTAGGTTTGAAAACGAGAGCTTCTTAAAATAAGTAACAATAGATTTCGGCATTTTTTAAATCTAATAAGAATGGAAAATAATGTTTATTCTTGAAACTAATCATATTAATTATAGCAATTTAAATGTAAAGTTAACCAATATCTGTATTCTTGAACAGGAACAATTTGATTTGAAAAGAAAAATCACAATAAATTAAAATGGTCAGTTCTTTTGCTTGGTTTGTCGTGTACAGAAACGCGCGCATAAGAGTAGTGATCATAGACTCATGACGCATAACATAATTGCTATAAGTAAAGAAAAATTTTAAAGAACAAATATTATATGACATTCATATGAGTTCACTGAGTTAAAGTTATCTATCTGAAGTAAAGTTTCATAACGCGTAAGAGGAGTGATCATAGTTTCATAAGTCGAAGCGAATAAAGAAAGAAAGGAATGTAAAATGAAAACATTATAATTAAAAAAGGCGCTAAATAGAAGAAAAAGTATATGTTGTGATGTTCTAGCTTTTTATTGGTAGGATCTATTGAAAATCATTAGTAGGATTTTAAAAAATTATTGGTAGGAAATAACCCCCCCTATCCCTCCCAGTAGCTACGCCACTGCTTCAAAATACCAAAATATCAAATATAAATTAGGGTTTCTGGGTGTCGTTTTTTGTCACACATAAAAGTTCAGCTCCACACAATAAAGTTCAAATGTTAACTTTAGTTATTCCTATTAAGAATAACTAAGAATTTCTTATTTATTTTTTGCTTACCGTAAAATCTCGATAGATAGACCAGGGGGTATCCATTTTTATTCGACGCATAACTAAGAGAACAAAGATAAAAACATATTTGAAAAGAGTGGAAACTTTTCTATCAGAATATGCTTTTATCATTGTTCTATGGCAAGTGGTTCAGAAGTTA
>CAZJFO010000124.1:0-1668 GCA_964545465.1 uncultured Neisseria sp. | reverse complement strand
ATTTAGCAGAAATTGCTATCATTCGTCTTATTTTCTTGACTCATCCGCCAACGGGCATTTTATACAAAATAACCAATATTTGTCTTAATGAGTTTATTCATTCGCCAACGGCGACGCTAACACGAAATTACTTATCAGTAAGATACATATCCAAGTATTTATTATCTGTGTCATATTGAGCTATTGTATGATAATGGTCATTTACGTACCTAATGGTAGCTGCCTTTCCTGCAGCTTTGTACCACTCAAATTGTGCCAGCCAGTTACCATTTGAGTATATGTCAACATACTGATAACTATCCACAAATGCACAAGTATTACTACTTGAGTAGATAAAAGTAAATGCTCGATTATCAACTGGATTTAGATCTATCGAACCGGTTGTGCTATCCATGCAAGATGAAGAGGGATCTGCTGTGATTGTATAAGTATTGGTTTTGCTTAGGTTATGAAAGGTAATATATGCATAACCAGCATAGATGTAGTTAGAAAAACCAATAGCTATTGCTATTATTGATAAATATTTTAAACTATTTTTCATTTTATTTGTTTCTCCTAAAAAAGTAAAACTCCCATGCCACAAACGGCGGGAACTGCAAGTGAATAATAAAAGCAACAACCTAAAATTTTCCTATCCTAAAGCCTTATTTTAGGTTTGTTAGTGCTATTATAACATACTTTAAACCATATACCGCGTTGTTGCGTAATTCGTCAGAGTAAACGCATATTAAATTTTACTTAACGGTTTAAAATGTAGTAATGTTATAGCTTTTGAAAGGAAGCTGTAGCATGAATAATGTATTTGTAGAGTGTTTTGGGCAACTTGAAGATAAAAGATATAAGAATAAACAGCATTTATTGCTTGATATAATATCAATTGTTTTATGTGGAATACTATCTGGAATGAAGGATTTTGGAGAAATTCAAATGTTTGCAGAAGCACATGAGGAATGGTTTAAAAGACATTTATTATTACCAAATGGTATTCCATCGCATGATACAATGAGTAGAGTATTATCCATGCTTAACCCCGAACATTTTGCGGATTGTTTTATCTTATGGGTTAAAAAAGTTAAAAAATTATTAAATGAAGATGTTGTCGCAATTGATGGTAAAACTTTGTGTGGCTCAAGTGAAAAAACTAACGCTATAAAAGCTGTACACTTAGTAAATGCTTATTCCTGTGTTAATGGTATTACGTTAAAACAGGTAAAAGTGGATGATAAAAGTAATGAAATAACTGCTATTCCTGAAATTATAAATACTTTAGCATTACAAGGGGCAATTATTACTATAGATGCAATGGGATGTCAAAAAAGTATAGCGGAGTCAATAGTTAATGCCAAAGCAGATTATGTCCTTGCAGTTAAAGGTAATCACAAAGAATTACATGCACCAATTATTGATGTATTTAATTTATCTAAAAACCCGAAATTTAATAGAAAGTTAAAACCAAGTATATATGAGCATGAAGTTGACTGTGAACATGGTAAGATAGAAAACAGAATAGTAAGAGCGTTACCAATAAACTCCATATCAAATCAGCTTGATTTATCAGGGTGGAAGAACAGTAAAAGCATAATACAAATTGAACACACTAATCATACAAATAATACTACTGAATTTCGTTATTATATTTCAACTATCCCGTATTTAGAAATTGAAGAA
>CAZJFO010000123.1:0-1684 GCA_964545465.1 uncultured Neisseria sp. | reverse complement strand
AGTGAATATTATTAAGATGCATAGCATTTGTACTAATTCAATGCTACTCAAATTGGAAATTAAGAAAGTATTCCCAAATAAAGAGTTTAATTGGTTAAATAATCCATTTATAAAGTTAATAAATAGATTAACAAGTACATAAGCTACCCCACAAGCAAACGTTACTTGTAAAATTGCATAATAAGCAAGAGGTCTCATGATGAAGCTATCTGAAGCACCAATTAGACGTGATACGGTTATCTCATCTTTGCATAATAGCATTTGTAAACGTATCATATTATATAATACTAGTACAAACATGATTATAAATATGATTTGTAAAAAAGTGGCAATTTTTTTAACAAAATTTATTAGATCGTCTATTTTATTTGCATAATTACTATCAATCTGTACGTTATCTACCATAGGCATATTACTAATACGCTTGGTTAGTTGGTTGAGGAGCTTTATACTGGAAGTGCTCGTATTTACAATTAAAATATCGGGTAATGGATTAACATTGCTTTCTAATACATCTGATGTTATTGATCTTAATTGAGCATCATTTTTTAATTCACTAAGTCCTTGTTCCTTGCTTACAAATTGATAGTTTTTAATTATTTTTTGATTAAAATGATTTATAGCAGCCTCTAGTTTAGATATATCTTCTTGTTTGGCATCTTGATTAAGGTAAATCATTATTTGTGGGAAGTTAACATTGTTTTTCTCCCACACAGCACTACTTTTGGTAATGACAAAAATAGAGCTTAAAATAGCTATTATTATTGATACGGTCAAGATATTAATAATATGTTCTGTAGGGCTTTTTATTAGTTTACGGCTTGCAGCAATAAAGCTTCTAGTATGTGTGGTAAATAGCTTTGTTATCATTGGTTACCCCTTCAAATGCCCGTTACTTATACTAATAATACGTCGACCGTAATCCTTCAAAATTGATTCATCATGTGCTGATATGATTATAGTAACCCCAGCTTGATGGAAGGTTTTGAATAGTTCAAGGATTTTTAGAGCATTATCACGATCTAAATTTGCAGTTGGTTCGTCAGCTAAGAGTATTTTGGGTTGATGTACTACAGCTCTTGCAATGCATAAGCGTTGTTGTTCACCGCCAGATAAGCTCTCAGGGGTGGCTTTTATTTTATCCTCCAAGCCTACACTTTGTAAAGCACTTAGAACGCGCTTTTTTATAATATGTTCAGGGTATTCCATGATATCTAGAGATAGTCTTACATTATCAAACACATTACGGTCGTATAATATCTTATGATCTTGAAATATAAATCCGATATGTTGGCGAATAAATGTTCTGTGGTTAAGCTTGGTAGTTGATAAATCAAACCCATTTACGATTACATTACCTGAACTTGCAGTTTCAATACCCGCAATTAGTTTAAGAATTGTAGATTTTCCAGCCCCAGAGTGACCAGCAAGAAAAACAAGCTCACCGCGCTCGATACTAAAAGAAATATTTTCTATGGCAGAAATAGATCCTAGGTATACCTTACTTACTTGTTTAAGATTTATAATGTCCATATGTTTTTATTTCTAATCCATAAGTTAAAATATCAGGTATGAAGAAAAAATTATACCATCTTATCGCTCAAGAATAAAAAATAATATTACAATGGCTATATATTTCAGCGATAATAGTCTGGGTCTGGGATTGGAAGATTCATAAAATATA
>CAZJFO010000122.1:0-1688 GCA_964545465.1 uncultured Neisseria sp. | reverse complement strand
TTTTTATTTTTAGGCTATTTTAGCTAGTGGTGCACTTAATTTGAACATGGGCCATGGATCTCCTGATAAAAAACATGGTGGAGTAACTTATGGTGGTTACTCACAAGGGATTGTGGTTGATGAGAGTTTTGTTGTTAGCATACCAGCTAACCTTGATGTTACAGCAGTGGCGCCATTACTTTGTGCGGGTATTACTACTTGGTCACCACTTAGAACTTGGAATATTAAAAAAGGTGATGTCGTTGGTGTAGTCGGTCTAGGTGGTCTTGGGCATATGGGGATTAAATTTACTCATGCATTAGGAGCCCACGTAGTTATGATTACCACTTCAAAAAGTAAAGCAACTGATGCTATTGCTCTTGGTGCTGATGAAGTTCTTATTTCGACGGATAAACTCCAAATGGCAAAATATGCGGGTAAATTTGATTTCTTATTAAATACTATTCCAGTTACGCACGATGTTAATCCATATTTGGCATTGCTAAAACTTGATTCAACAATGGTTATTGTTGGCGTGTTTGGGAAGTTGGAGCCAGCTATCAATACATTAGGGCTAATTAGCGGGCGTAAGAGAGTCTCTGCTTCACTAATTGGTGGTATCAAAGAAACTCAAGAAATGCTAGATTTTTGTGGTAAACATAATATAGTGTCTAATGTTGAGATTATTGATATTAAAGATATTAATAAAGCTTATGAACGAATGATAAAAAGTGATGTTAAGTATCGCTTTGTTATTGATACTGCAAGTTTAAAATAGCTTAAAAGAGCAAGTTGCCGTGCTCTTTTGTTTTTTTTACTCGCCGTAAGTAATAGTACAATATTGGCTATATAAACCAGATAAAATACTATAGTTACTATATTGAACAGTAGCTATTTTGCTTATGCTACCAGCTTTCATAGCAGTATCAGTTCCTGCATCTCCCCAAGCAGCAATCCAAAGTACGCCCTTTGTACATGCTTCACCTGATTTGGTTGGTTTAAGGTATATGAAATAAATAAGCTTGCCCAACACCGAAATACGTACAATCGGCTTATAGTAAATTATTATACAGTGCTATAGGTATAATGGTCAATTAAATTTCTCTCGGTTTTACGCAGCATTAAGGGAGCTTGAGCAAATAAAATTGCAGCACGCAAACTTTGAAAGTTTAGCTAATGCTGCAAATATCAGTTACTAGTTAATCTAGCTTGACGCTTTCGTAGTGGTTTAAACAGATAGAATTTCCAAACGTAAAATTACATAAATTCAAATCGTTCATTATTACCGTTTGAATGGGCATATCAGAGAATGCTCCCTCTCCAATAGTTTTTACCTTAGGCATATATACAGATCTAAGGTTTTCATTACGATAGAACGCATCATCCCCAATAGTTTTTACCTCAGGCATACTTATACTTGTAAAATTGTTGCCCATGAATGCTGTATCTCCAATAGTTTTTACCTTAGGCATATATACAGCTGTAAGGTTTTCATTACCACGGAACGCACCCCTCTCAATATTTGTTACATCAGACATAATTACACGCTTAAAACCATCTCTACGATACCCTCCCCGATTACCAAGTGAATTATCTCCAATAGTTGTAATACCTGGTGGGATAATTAATTCTTCTATATTCTCATAACAATTATTTTTTATACCAGTGATAGTTGTTCCTGTAATTTCAAAACAATCAATTTGTGATGT
>CAZJFO010000121.1:0-1703 GCA_964545465.1 uncultured Neisseria sp. | reverse complement strand
AGATAAGAAAATTCTTTACCAAAGAAGAGACTAAATATGCGGCATAATGAAATATTAATAATTTAACGCCAGAGTAATAAAATCAGATATAATCTCAATTTTTAATTGAGGTTATTACCTACATTCCGCACAAAAAATTTAGAGAGTTGTAATTAAAATATAGCTCGTACAATACCAGCTAAATGATAAAATAATAACCTCAACTATTATTTGGTATTAAATAGCAATGGTTAAGTTAAATAACACTCAAGAAATTATAGGCACCGATGTTTTAGATCATTTAGGTTTAGTTGCCGCAACTATAGATAAGTTAGGTATATCAAAACAAATTGATAAATTAATGCCGATGACTAAAGCTGCAAAAACAACTATGGGACAAAGAGCTACCGCAATGATTCTAAATGGCTTAGGATTTATTGATGACAGATTATATATGTTTCCAAAGTTTCTTGAAAATAAACCCGTTGCTAAATTATTTGGCACAGATTTAAAAGCGTCAGATTTTAATGATGACGCATTGGGTAGATTTTTAGATGAAATCCATGATTATGGTGAGACTAGATTATATTCAGAGATAGCATTACCAATAGCGCTACGACATAAAATATTGAATAAAAGTGCGCACTTTGATACAACTAGCTTATCGGTATATGGGGATTATGATACCGATACTGTAGATGAAATAGCGACTAATGAGAGAACATTAGAACTATCAAATAATGTAAAACCTGATTATGGACATGCTAAAAATAAACGGGTTGATTTAAAACAAATGACACTGCTATTGGCTACAACTGGTAGCTCGGGGTTTCCAGTGTGGATGGAGTCGCATAGCGGTAATGCCTCAGATAAAAAGACACTTGAGGAATCTGCTCAACGTATGCAGAAATTCTGTAAAGTATTAGAATCAGCTCCATCATTGTTATATGTCGGTGATTCAGCAATGTATGCAAATTGTGTAAAACACGGCAATGATTTGTTGTGGCTATCCAGAGTTCCTGAGAATATGAATCTAAGTAAAGCGCTATTGTTAAGAACCGATATAGCTTGGACAGATTTATCCGATGGGTACAAAATGTATCCGATTGATAACAAATATGGTAACGTTAAACAACGTTGGGTATTAATTTATTCCGAACATGCCTATATTAAAGAAATAGCAACACTAGATAGGAATATTAGCAAAGAGTTTGAAGAAACTAATAAAATCCTGTGGCATATGAGTAATAGTCTGTTTGGGTGTACAAAAGATATTGATGCTCAAATAAAAAAGCTTGAGAAAAAACTAAAATACCATCAAATCAAATATACCACTGCAGAGTTTGCAAAATATGCAACTAAAGGTCGCCCAAAGAAAGGTGAAATCCCTGAAAAAATTGAGTATCAATTAAATGCTACACTCATTCGCAATGAGACTGCTATTGCAAATACAAAATTAACTAAAGGCAGGTTTATATTAGCAACCAACCAATTAGATAAAGAAGCATTATCAGACCAAGAGATATTACCAACTTATAAAGAGCAATCAGGAACAGAATCTGGCTTTAAATTCATCAAAGATGATGCTTTTGAAGTTGATTCAATATTTTTAAAAAAACCTGGACGAATAAGTGCATTATTAATGATAATGACACTATGTTTAATGGTATATAGTTATGCCCAATACTTTCTGCGTCAACAGTTATTAGCTAATGACGATACTG
>CAZJFO010000120.1:0-1722 GCA_964545465.1 uncultured Neisseria sp. | reverse complement strand
TAGACAGATGGCCACGAAGGGACCATTCTTCAGTGAATGGTTTGCCACATTTGTGACATAGGTGGCAACATGGTCCATCACTGTTGCGTTTCCTCTTCTCGTTACGCCTTCCTAGGCCGCCTTTGCCAAAACGAAGGAAGGACGACATGGTTGATTGGGAGTGTGAAGTGAGGTGATGGACAATGGGTGAGCAGACGACGAGAACCATGGTGGCGCCACAGAATGAGATGCAACATAGGCAGGAATTGGTAGTTATTTGAATTTGATTTTAGGCATCTAGAGGATACAATCTTGTTGCATCACTGACCATGGGAACTAATATTATGGGGAATATCAGAGCGCAACACACGATCCAATAGGTATTGAGGAACTGCTACGGTATGAAGAAAGCTCTTTTCAAATCGAATCTGACATGAACAAGACAACTGTTAGGGCGGACTAGGAAGACATTGCAATGAAGAGCATTTATCAGAGCATTGTGGTTGAAAAGGATGCAACGAACATGTCTTGCAGCAGCATATCACAGGATAGCAAGTCATTTGCAACATTCCGCCGCATCATACAGAACCTGCACTTTGAGTTTGACGCAGAGAAATCATCTCAATCCTCATCAGAGTATTCAACACAGAGCGCAGTTCGTGGATGTCCTCCAACCTCTGAAATCATGGTCATGGGCAACACTGGAAAAAAGAAAAAGAGCGCACCAAAGGCAGCAGCAGCTGCTGCTGTTTCTGCTGCTGAAAGCAAGAAACAGAAAGGTTCTGCAGGAGCGTCTGGATCATCATCGCGAAAGAAGACAATGAAGGCAAGGAAGAAGTCTCCTCCGAAAGCCCTTCCTGTTGCCTCTCAGTCTGAAGATGAGGAAGAAGAGGAACAAGAGGAGGAAGAAGTAGTGCTGCATACTGATGATGAATATGACGCTGAAGACCAAGTTGAATCCTCCGATGAGTCAGAATCGTCCGAGGAAGAGGAGGAAGAGGAAGTGGATCAGCCAAAGCCCAAGAGCAAGAGGGTTGTTGCCGCTGCCAAGAAGAACGATGCACCTAGTTTCAATCCTCATGGTGAGGATCCCTTCAATCCAACCTACCCCAGCATGATGAATTTAAGGAAGGAGGGAGAAGAGTCTGAGAGGCAATTCAAGGAGAGATCTGCGGCTATGGGTGTGGTGCAAGTAACTCCTGGTGCTGGTGCCTTTACTACTGACCTCCAAGACATTGATTGGGTGCGCGCTGATCTTATAAAACCTCACAAGAGAGTAGAAGAGTGCCTTGAGGTGATCAGGAAGAGTCCGGTGAGGAGTACCTTGAGCCGGGAAGATTGCGCCAAGTTTGGAAAGCTCGAGTGGGATGTGGCAATGATGGAGCGCCAGTGCATTGAGCTGAAAAGGAAGAACCTTGAACTAGAGGCGAGTTGGGAACTGCTAAATACCTCAAAGAAGCCAAGAAGGGTGGACAGCTGTCCAAGGCTCAGGCTCAAATGGTAAGTGAGGCACATGGGGCCATAAACAGTACTATTTTGAGGATGGTGAAATGGCCAAAGTCTGGATGGACGAACTACAGTTCCAATCCAAATAGCATTTGCCAAATGATGTTGCCAAAGATCAGTCTACCACCGGGATTGGAAGAGAAGCAGATAGAGGTTTTGTGGAATGAAGTTATTGCGCCTGCTTTGCCTCGGATGATGACACAGGCTAGAAATGGTATTTTGCAGCCGATGAGGACT
>CAZJFO010000119.1:0-1750 GCA_964545465.1 uncultured Neisseria sp. | reverse complement strand
CTTACGGGACACAAGATAAGATTTTCGTAAGAAACGAAGTCTGGTAGCCGCTAAGAGATCAGGAGATCACATGATGAAGCCTCTTTGGATGAAGAAATTAGTTAAAACTATCTTTGGTTCCGTTATTAAAAACAGACACAAGCCAATTATTTTAAGAACTCTTGGAATGGAATTGCTTGAATCAAGGCTAACACCAACTACGGTCAGTGTTGATCCAAACGATTGTGGTAACCTTTTAATTACTGGTACCAGTGGCATTGATAACCCTTATATTTTCCTTAGTAATAATGTGCTTACAATAATTGAAGCGAGTGGTGCCAGCCCAGGTTTTGGCTTTATCGGTTCTGGTCTTAATGGTGGTGCGTATGGTAATCCATCGGTATCGCTAGCCGCCCCTGTTAATAATATTTTTTATGACCAATTAGATATTCCCTTTGTGACGGGCAATGAGGCTGCACGGTTTTTTAATAAAATAACTGTAAATCTCGGTGATGGGAGAGATATTCTAAATTTAGGTATTGATCCATTAACTAATTTTTCAACTAAGGATCTTGATTTTACGTCATTAAATGCAATATTGAGCAGCCAATCAGTATTAGTCAATTTAAATGGTGACACCCCTAATACTACAGATACAACTGGTGGCATAAATACTTTAAATATGGCGAGAACAACCTCATCTTATAACGCCGATTTAAATATTAATAATTTTGATATTTTATCTAATTATTCTATAGAAGGAAATCTAATTACTATTAGAGCTTCTCAAGGATCACTGCTAATTGCCAATCCAATTATTCCAATTATTAATCTTGACGATGGATTAGGGAATAATAATTCAGCAGGTTTTAGTTTTGAAGCCTCTGGCAATGGTAATAGGATCATCATTAATAATGAACTGGGCTCTTTCAGGCAATCTCTTTATATGGGAGCAGCTCAAACTGGAAATGTTCCAGGAACTGATGAGATAATTATAAAATCTATTGCGCCGAATAGTTCTATAAACCCTTTAACGAACTCATTAGACGGGGGTTCTTTAACAATTTCAACCCAAGGAGATGTTTATTTTCAAGGAAATATTAGTACGGGAACTTTTAGAGTATTAGATTGTAATAATTTTACAGTAAATGGTGATCTAAGTGCATCAGAGGTAGATTTTACTAGTTTATCTGGTTTTACAATTCCTAATGGTCGTGTAAAAACTCCGGTGGTATCTTTTAATAAAAATGTAAATGTAAATTTTGATTTTACCATTAATAATTTGGGGAGTACGACTCAAGCAGGTGCTCAGTTTTATATCAACAAAGACGCTTTAGATTTCGGTACACCGGATTTGACTTTGGATGTTGGTTGTAATTTTAACGCAGTAAATGTAAACATAACCGCAACCGCAACCGCAACATTGAGTTTAATCCCTGGTTCAGTTGGTTCAGTAGCAGCAATAACCCCTATTCTTAATGGAAGTGGTTATACAAATATTCCAATAGTTACGATTGCTGCGCCGCCTGCTGGTGGTAAACAAGCAACTGCTACAGCGATTATAAATGCAGGAGGTAGTGTAATAGGGTTTAATATTACTGATGCGGGTTCGGGCTATACAAGTGCTCCAACGATTACTGTTGCCCCATCAGCAGGTAAATATGATTTATCGATTCTTGGGCAAACTGCCATTGTTGGCCAAAATATCAATATAAACAATATTGGAGCACTCACTTTAGGTACTGTTTCTAATACCAAGAATGTTTTTGCA
>CAZJFO010000118.1:1543-1763 GCA_964545465.1 uncultured Neisseria sp. | reverse complement strand
ATAGAGTTCTGGCGCGAAACACTTCATTCTATTTGGCCTATCAGAATAAAGGAATGGCGAAAATTGAGCTCGGACAAAACGAGATCGGCATTGCTTGTCTCAATAAAGCACTTGCTATCAACTCTAACTTGCCAGCTTCGTACAATAATAAAGTAAGGGCATTTTATGATAGGAAAAACGAAGAGATGATTTTCAATATTTTTATGTCATTAAGTTCGGG
>CAZJFO010000118.1:0-1487 GCA_964545465.1 uncultured Neisseria sp. | reverse complement strand
AATAATAATTAGGTTTCAGGTAATATATTTACAAAATACCTGGACTTGAAAGGTAGTGTGAAATTCCATATCAATTCATTTCCATTTCAATTCATTTCAATTAATTTATTGAAAGCACGGGAGTAGTTCATAAACTTTCTTTGTGACATTAGGGGGGTATTGGTGGTATGTGTTTTTGCTCAAACTTCAAACTTTGTTTGAAATTTTTGGTGTCATTATTTTAAAATAAAAACAAAGAAACTCTAAAAGAGTGGTGGTGTCTGTAATAATTTATGTTAATTAGAACTTTCTTTGCAGAAAATCGAAAGAATTTCTTAATTGGTTGATTAGATTATGTTCTATAAATACACATGTGTACACAACCAACACATGTATATATAGCGCGTACATCCGGTGCATTCAAATTTAATGTATCATATTCGTTAAGTATTGATATATAAAGCTTAACTAATCAACCAATTAATTGAATTTTTTTAGATTTGAAATGGATTTGTGTATCTATTGCAAAAAAAAATCATTACAATCCTTGAGTGATTACAATAAACAGAAACATATTAACAAATGCAAAAATTCAATTATTAACAAGACTCCTACTAACAATTTTATAAAAATTCTTCTTTTTACATTAAATATAATTAAATATCTAATAGTATCTGAATGAGAGTTTTACAATGATGAAACGGGACAAAATTGAACTCAAAAAAGTTCTAAATCCATATAGTGAATTAGTAAAAAGCCAATGTATTTTTACTGACAACGCTGAAACAACTTCAAAGATTAATACAATCAATTTTGAATCAAACTCGAAGGAAAAATGTAAAGTCAATAAATGCAACAAAAAGTATGGTCGGTCGAGAATGAGGTTACACATAGGCTGGCACATTCTCAAGGGTCACTTGTTGCCAGATCCATCTAGGTGTGGATTTTGTGGCCTATCTGGCCACACGCTTGAAATAAGGCCAGCTTCTGGTTATGGAAAAAATAAAAGTTACATACCCTGGGCTGACTGCGACTATTACTTCAATTTCAACTTCAAAAAAAGTTACGATGAAGTTGTTGCTTCAAACCCTTGCTCCAATAGACCTGTCAAGTGCGATCAATGTGAAGGAACATTTTGGACTTACAACATTAAAGCTCACTATGTTGTAAGTCATCCAAGTATTACAACTGAGAATATTCCAAATTATATCAGTGAAAATGAAAAAAAAGCAGTTCTAAATATGTTTTAATTTAAGTTAGCTAGTTTTGAAATTGATACATTTAAAATGCAATTTTTTCATTTTAACTTATATAATTTGTAGCTGTAGTCTTGGAATTGAATAAGTTTTAGAATATGTTTTTATGCTAGACTTCCTTTAATTATTAATTTTTTGTAATTCTTTAATTAGTCATTTTTTCACGTATCCAATAACGATTGAATTCTTATTTTATTAATTAACACATCAATTAACACCTTTTATCAAATAAATCGAGCGAACGAAAAATGC
>CAZJFO010000117.1:0-1770 GCA_964545465.1 uncultured Neisseria sp. | reverse complement strand
AGCAAAACCATCAGGAGCCGTGATGTTCGTATGAAGATTGAAAGCGGTGATATCCCTGAGCTCCCACCATCGAAAGTGGATAAACGGCCGATGTGTCTTGCATGGCACACCAAGGGCATGTGTAACCCCAATTGTCCACGTGCAGCTGACCACATCGAGTATTCTTCTGCCGAATATGCCCCCTTGTGCAGGTGGTGCAGCTCGCACTATCCGTCAGCAAGCGAATAGGGGTGGGGCGTGGGAGTACCATCAACGAGTAGTAACAACTCAAATGTAATTCAACCAGTTACTACTCAATACTCCCTGTCGCCACCCTCACGTGACACCATTTCATCCTCAACGGCCTTGCCCATACAAGGTTATATCCCTCACATTCCATCACCAAATCCATGTTTAGTACCCATGTCCTCAAAGCGCACTCTCCCTCAAGTCGCATTACCGCCTGCCAAGAGAGCTTCGCAAGTTGTAGAACCACCGGTGCCAGTCGAATTAGGTGAGTTAATTCAGAGAGATGTTGAGTTGTTGTCACAAGTGGGATGGCAAACGTTTGTCAAACAACGCCGTAGCGACGGTGACATCGCATCTCTGAATAACATCAATCACCCAGCCCGACGCCTACTGCTGAATTATAAGCATAGGGGTGCACCTGTTAAGTTTTCTACCGCGCCTTGGACACCACAACGCATCAATCAAGCCATCAAACGTGGACCTCATCGAAGTTGTATTGAGTATACCGACTTTCTTGCCGAAGAGTTTGTAGACATGATACAGAAAGGCCAGTGGGTCATCCTTCCTGCTTCAGTGGCAAAGCAGCTCTCTAATCTCCGGATTTCTCCTCCTGGAGTTGTCCCGCAGCGTGGACGACGTCCTCGCTGGATCTGTGACTACACGTGGTCCAATGTCAACCAAGATACTATCCCTCTTGCTGCAATGGAGGCAATGCAATTTGGTCATGCCCTGGAACATATTCTATGTGAAATCCTTCTTGCCAATGTCAATCATGGTTTCGTCTACCTCAACAAAACAGATCTTAGTGATGGATTCTATCGTGTAGGCCTTGTACCGGAAGACATTCCCAAATTGGGAGTTATCTTTCCGCCTATCCCCGGCCAGCCAGAGCCGCTAGTTGCTCTCCCGCTAGTATTACCAATGGGTTGGAAGAACAGTCCACCAATCTTTAGCACCGCCACGGAAACAATTGCGGATATTACCAACCAACGCTTATCCAACCCACTATACCATCCACACCTTCATCACCTCGACGAAATGGCAGCTGACGTCATCCTACCGGACAGGCCTGCTTCCCCGACATCCCCGGTTGACACTGGCATTGCTGTACCCGTCCCTTCAACTCGCGATCCATGCCTCCCTACAACTGGCTCGCCCCTGCAATATGTCGACATTTTTGTAGATGACTTCGTTTCTTTAGCTCAAGCACCTTATCTACGACGTGTCCGCCGCTCTTTGTTGCATGCAATTGATGATGTCATCCGCCCTGTGTCTTCAATCGACTCTCCCTTTCGTCGAGAGCCAGTGTCCCTCAAGAAACTTCGTCAAGGAGACTGCTCGTGGGATACCATCAAACTTGTGCTGGGTTGGGTTATCGATACCGAAAGGATGACTCTGCACCTACCCCAACATCGTGTCGACCGTTTGTGGGAGATCCTTGACAGTATCCCTCCTTATCAAAAACATACAAGCGTCAAAAAATGGCACCAAGTCCTCGGAGAACTCCGATCAATGGCTATTGCATTACCGGGCGCCCGCCAT
>CAZJFO010000116.1:0-1781 GCA_964545465.1 uncultured Neisseria sp. | reverse complement strand
AGGGTTCATTTTTTGAATAAGGTCTATTTTCCATTGTCTTTTCCATTCCTTCAATCGTTTCTCTCGAGCAGCAGCCAGCTGAATATCATTGAAAATCTCATAATAAACCAGTTTGGTGACGTTATATTGTGCGGTGAATCCGGAAACAAACTTGTTTTTGTGTTCCCAAACACGTTTAACCAAGTCTGCAGTCATACCGATGTACAATGTACCGTTGTATTTGCTTGCAAGGATATATACGTAACTTTCTTTCATGTGGACTTGTCCCAATTCCGTTATAGGGGTTGTCAACGCCATTAAACTCATTATCCTGTCGTCGACTAAAACACAGGGAGTGACAACGTTGACAGCGGAAATTATATCAATATTGGCGGTATTTGCACCCGAATTTACACGACCCACTTGGAAAAACATTCAAACTTTGTTTTTAGGCGCCGTTCTTTGTCGCGGAGCGAGGCGCGTGACAAACATTTTACGTGTTATGGGGTTAGCGAAGGAAAAAAATTATTCGAAATATCACAGAGTATTAAGCCATGCACGCTGGGACGGATTGGTTTTAAGCAAAATCCTATTGGGGCTGTTAATTGCATTATTACCCCCGTCATGGCCAATTTTAATTGCCGTTGATGAAACGCTTGAACGCCGAAAAGGCAAGAAAATCAAAGCCAAAGGGGTTTATCGTGATGCTGTACGATCCAGTCAAAAGCATGTCGTCACAACCTTTGGGTTAAAATGGGAGTGCATGATGCTGATTGTCGCGTTGCCATGGTGCAAGCGACCATGGGCACTACCGTTTTTAACGGTACTTGCCCCATCAAAAAAGGCTAATGAAAAGGCAGAGCGTCGACATAAAACATCCATTGACTGGACAAGACAAATGGTTAAACTGGTCAGTCGATGGCTAAAACGTCCATGGATTCTGATTGGAGACGGTGCTTATGCCTGCATGAAGTTAGCCCAGAACTGTATTAAACATAAGGTGACTCTCATATCGAGATTACGACTGGATGCTCAGTTGTTTGAATCCCCCGAGGTCAAACCAAAACGACGGGGACGACCGCCTGTAAAAGGAAAACGTATCGATCTCAAAGCAATGGTGGATGACGTAACACAGCCATGGCAATTAATCACCGTCAACTGGTATGGCGGCGAGCAAAAAACACTGGAGTGCTTAAATTTTACCTGCCTTTGGTACCATGCTGGCGAATTACCGCTACCCTTGCGCATCGTACTGGTTAAAACACCAGATGGAAAAAACAAAGCTGAGGTTTTTTTCAGTACAGATGAAAACAATTTACCTGTTCAGATCATCAATTGGTTTGTGCTTCGCTGGAACATTGAAGTCACGTTCGCTGAGACCAGAATGCACCTTGGCGTTGAAACACAACGTCAGTGGTCAGATAACGCCATACAACGATGTACTCCGATATTAATGGCAATGTACTCTATCTTAACTCTGGTTGCTATAAAAATGAACGACGCAAAAACGATGTTAGTGCACGAAACGACATCTTGGTATGATAAAAATGGTGAACTAACCTTTGCTGATATTATTGTTGCAATCAGGCGATCAATATGGACAAAACAACATTTTTCAAAATCCGCAAGTAACGATGACTTCGTTAAATTCTCTGCTCAGGAAATATCGTATTTGATTAGTCAGCTTTCATTAGCCGCTTAAACACCAGATTGAGTCTGGTTGTTGTCATAAATTAGAACCCCGTACATGGGCCCCGCGGTCTGCGCCGCGGGGATTCGGCGGTGGGAATTTTTCATAAAGT
>CAZJFO010000115.1:1340-1783 GCA_964545465.1 uncultured Neisseria sp. | reverse complement strand
TTATGGTTTCATTTTTAATAGATTTTGTATCTTCAAAATTGGATCACAGAAATTTCAATGAAACGTAAACCAGGATATTACCATAAAATCATTGTAACAGTAGAAGGATTCATGTAGAAAGCCTTATATTAACATTCACTATGAAAATGTCTTTCCTTTTGGTTTAGGTTCCATCAAAGTTTCTGTCGTCTAAATTTGAAAAAATCAAAATCTCTTAAAGATGAAACCATAAAAAAAATGATGAAGAGTTTACAAATACTTTTAAGAGCAAAAGATATTCTGTAGCTAAACTTCATAAAAAAGCTTTTCATACAAATCAATTTTTAAAATAGAAAAAAATAAATTGATAAATGATGAAAAATTTTAAAAATTCATTAAAACAATGGCGAGAAATATTAAATATATCCCATAAAATTTCCCAATGTTTGAACAAATTATTAAAA
>CAZJFO010000115.1:0-1330 GCA_964545465.1 uncultured Neisseria sp. | reverse complement strand
TAATTGATGTGAATTATATACAAAACAGCTTCATTTGATTTTGCATATTTTATTTCAAATTTAAAAAAAAAAAAAAAAGAAAATATTAATTTTATTATATCTAATGTAAAAAATAATAAAAAAAAGTATATTAATAATTTTTAGAATATTAATAGTTTGAAAAATAAAAATAAAAAAAAAACTATTGTAATAGTGTTCATTTATTAATAACATGTTATTTGACTACATCTAATAAAAATCAACTTTTATTTAAAAATTAATTTCTAGAGTTGTCTGAGTATCGCGATTTTCGAGATTTTTTTTCTTTGTGACTATGCATATTATTGTCGCTGTATATTTTTGATTTCATGCAATGTGCGTGTACGTTTGCTCTTCTTACTCTCACCAAACACTTGTTGACTTCTTCCCGAAGCCTTAATAATTGGTCCTCAATCATGTACATTTTATCCTCGGCAGCCATGCATTGGTAATTCGACATGAATCTGTTGACAGTCATATTCATCTCCGATTGGACGCGCGCGTTGATATAAGTATGCATAAATACTTTTTTACTCATTTTAATCTAAAGAATAAAAATTTATATATTAAAAATTCAGTTTCTAATTCAAAAAGTAAAAAAAAAAAAAAATAATAAAATAAATATATTAAAATGATTGCAAAAAATATCATTAAAAGACAATTCTTTTTTTTTGTTTTTCAAATTTTTATTATCTAGAATGATTTGTTAGTGATGAATTAAAAAGTTATTGTTGTATTAAATTGATTCAAAGTGTTATTTCTGTAGACAATTCAATGTACATTGAACGCCATGAATATCCAAAAATTTTTCAATTCTGATAAAATTTGACATGATTTTTTTGTAGACAATGTCCCACTCTTCATCGATTGCAATCCAACTAGCTTTAGATGCTTCAATATGAAGATCACATGGACACATTTGATCTATTCGATCGAGGCTCGATCGTTCAAAGTCTTTAAGCAATTTGAAACTCTTTTTTTGTATCATTGCAGTGAATTCTTCTGAAAATGCAATCGATTTATGATCAAACCAAACATCGCATATTTCATAAAATTCAACAAAAATTTCTTCCAAACCCTCTTCTTGTTCGAGAACAAAATTAGATATTGAATTGCTCTTTTGTTGGCGTGTTGACTTTGAATAGCTGCAAGTTTCAGGATCAAAGAACTTGACTGGTTTTGCAGTGTTGATCACCCAAATAACATGACACAATCTGCAGGCGTGTGTTGTGTATCTAGACATGTCTGTAGATTTCGGAGTACTCACAAAATATCTGAAAAGAAAAGAAAAATCAAGTAAAAAATATATATA
>CAZJFO010000114.1:581-1797 GCA_964545465.1 uncultured Neisseria sp. | reverse complement strand
GATTTTTATTCAAAAATAAAGAATTACTTAAAAAAACGTTTTAGCACATATTATTTAATATTTAATAAAAAATAGTTTTAGCACATATTATTGAATATTTAATAAAAAATAGTTTGAGCACATATTATTGAATATTTAATGAAAAATAGTTTCTACACACATTAAATTACGTAAAAAAATGGTATGGAAGGTAAGGGTATAAAAAGGGTTCAATCTGCATCCATCATGAGAGCAGATGTTGCTTTTTTGTACTTTGATCCTTTTTTAGCACCCCTTTTATTGTTGTAAGCAAATTCACACGATCGCGTCGTGAATTTGGGTCCAAACCAATTGAGGTCTTTGAGATGGGAATATCCCAAACTATGCAGGCAAATAGCATTTTTTAAAAACCCCCTACAGCTACAACTACACTCCTTAATATTAACAGCTTTAGATGCTGATTTCCAAAATTTCTTAAAATCTTCCAATCGCTCGTCATACTTTGTCTCATTCTTAGACAAGTATAGCTTAAGAAAGTGAAACCAAAATAAAATAGATCGTCACTTTCTAGTTCCGGCTTGTATTGAGTGTTTCTTATAATCGATTCTATTTTTGTTCAATTCTATTCGTATATACTCTAGCATTGTATCTCCTTACAATACCATGTACCTACATACACACACAACCAATTAGTTCAATTAACAATTAGTATGCAAAAAATAAATTACTTGTTGTAATGATGGTAAAATCTCTTTTGGAAAGAGATTGTGTTCCTTTCTGAGCTTAATTAGTTTTACTAGGATTATTTTGGGCGTTTGATCTGCATCATCTTCTAACATATCTTCTATGAATTTTTTTATTATTTCTGGAATAGCTCTAGTAGATTTAAGAACCACATCTTCTCGTTCGATGCTAATACAGCCTTTTGCATCACGTTCGTGATAAACAGCAATATAACTTGTGACCTCACAACTATTAACTTTGATCTTTAAAGTGCAGTCAGGAGAACAATGACATACTCTGTACCTTTGGCGCATGTTATGGTATCTACGCTCACTTGGACAATCTAAGGAACAGTTGTGTATAGCCAACTACACAACATCAAAGGATGACTATTTCTAATGCAATATTTGTAAATGGGAGATTCTTCTAGATTCATGTGTGTACATTTGTGTATGTGTGTACTTATTGCTTCTGGTAAGCAATCAGGACAACACCAAGTACCACGTTTTGTTTT
>CAZJFO010000114.1:0-571 GCA_964545465.1 uncultured Neisseria sp. | reverse complement strand
GAGCAGATGTTGCTTTTTTGTACTTTGATCCTTACTCTTACTAGATATAATATGGAATGAAGATAGCAATAGTAATATTTAATATTTTTATTTTTTAATTTTTTTATTAGATCTCCTTTCAGAAATAAGCTCTTTGAGCTTATCCAATTCATCAAATTTTAATTTATTTCTTGTTTGAACCATTCTTGTTTGCACCATTAATAAAAAGAAGTATAAAAAAAGTATAATATGTGTTGAGACCGCGTAACATGTGTTTAGACGGTATTATGTGTTAAGACGGTATTTTTACACATAATGTGTATTTATAATGTAAAATAAATATCTTATTTTTTTGAAAAAAGGAGTATAATATGTGGAAAAACCATTTTTTAGTTTATATTTTTTTCTTCGGAAAAAAGTGGATATTATGTGCTAAAACGTTTTTCGAGCTTTTTTTCAATAAAAAAATTTTATTTGGAAAAAAAGACTATAATATGTGATTGAGACTATTTTCTATGTGTTAAAGACCTATTACTCTTATTTTTTTCATCAAAAAATGAATAGTTTGATTTATTTACTTCAAAACGGTATA
>CAZJFO010000113.1:0-1891 GCA_964545465.1 uncultured Neisseria sp. | reverse complement strand
CAAGGGGTCAGGAGTTCGAATCTCTTCGGGCGCGCCACTTTAATAAAAAGCTAAATAATGGGTAAATTAGCCTATAACTTCTTCTCATGTATCTATGGGCATCAAATTTCTAATTTGGATAGGATTAAAATTTATAAGATAATCCAAGACTACCGATGGTTGAATCAGCATCAAATGCAACAGGGGAAACATTTTCTCTGCTATAAAATACTCTTTGTACTTCAAGATTGCCATAAAAGTTATCTGCAATAAGTGTTCTAAATCCAATACCGATACCATAACCATCAAACTTTTTGGTATATCTACTATTGGCTGTTCCTAATTCATTTCCATCTAATGTATTAATATTTTCAAATTTTGTTTGGTGATAAGCGAGTTTTATATATCCAAGAGAACTCTCTGATAATTGATAAGCAGGGGCTACAAAAAGTGAATAATGATTTTTTTCTTTAACTTTTACTTCACTACCGATTCTTCCATAAACTCTTACAATGTCTGAATCATTAAAATCATAAGTACCGCCTAATAAGAATAATGCTCTATCAGAGATTCTGAAGGCATAATCACCAAAGACACCTATACCTAAATTTTGCTGTCCAACACCATCAAGATTATTGGCTATACCATTTATTGTTGTTGATGTTTTTATTGAAGTTGATTTTAAAAGTCCATTAATCCCAAGAGATAATCCATTGAATTTACCTTTAGAGTTTTCTGCTATGAAAGTCTGCTTCCTATCATCCGCAAAACTATACCCCAAACCAAAACTTCCAACCGTAGACCCTGTTCCTAAATTTGATAGAAAGAATGAGTCATCGTTATACATGATTCTTTGAATTTCAATATTGGCAAAGATATTATTAGTTAGATAGCTTCTAGTACCAATACCAACTCCATAACCATGAAGACTCTTTGTTCCTTGTGAGTAATTAAAATCGTTTGAGTGTTCAATTTTAGAATTATGGTACGCTAATTTTAAATATCCCGATGTGTCAGAGGATAATCTATAAGTCGGAGCGACAAATAATGAATAATGATTTTTTTCTGTGGCTCTTACACTTCTAATTTTATTTGTATGAATCCCACCATTTGCATTTAATAAATCATTATCATTAAAATCCATAGTGGCGCCAACTAATAAGCCGAATTTATTATCTATTCTAAATTCATAGTCAGCTTGTAGGTTTGTAATAAAATTTTGTTGTCCTAAACCATCAATACCATAATCACCTGCCTTAACTTTTGCAGTCGTAGATTTAAATTGCCCATTAATACCTACAGATAAGCCATTGAAATTACTACTTTCCTCAGAGCTTACTGACTTAACTTTTATTTGCTGTTTTTTCTCATAATCGTTAGGGCTTGCTTGCAGCTCAATTAACTCTTTATTTTTACTACTCTCTCCGGCAAGAATGTAATCTTCAATTTGTTTAGCAGTCTTTAATACCTCATCTACTGAAGCATTCTTTCCTTTGAGTAACTCCATGGCTTTTGCAAGAGAATCCTCACGGATCCTTGCTAATGTTTCATTGTTAGCAGCTAAAGAAGTTGATATAGATAGGGCAATTAATGCTCCAAGCAAAGCTATATTGATTATTTTTTTCATATGTATTTCAAAATAAATTTGTAAACTTCAGTATACATAATTGATGTGAAATATAATGATTTATCAATCTGATATATCTATGATGATTCATACAGATACAAAACGGAGAAATTGACCTGCCCCCTCAGAACCTAAATAAGATACATATATATAGTAAGAATTAGTTCAAGCGCAGTCTAGGCGCAGTCTGTGAGGTAATTTGAGATGGACTTTGTATGGTTAATACTTCAAAGCCCTTGATATTATTGGTGGGTCGGGCGGGATTCGAACCCACGACCAACGGAT
>CAZJFO010000112.1:0-1969 GCA_964545465.1 uncultured Neisseria sp. | reverse complement strand
ATCTACTCCCTTACGATTGCGTTGTTCTGTACCGCAAAGGAAAAGCACACACCAATGTAGACGCACTTTCAAGACTCATCGACGTACAACACGAACCACTGAACCTGCCTCCGGTCGAAATAAGCAAAGAAGCAGCAGTCATGGCTATAGAAAGTAACCAAACCACCAAGAAACGTAAAACACCAGACGTTCAAGAGCTTCAGCTAAATGCAATGCCCGCAAAGAGAGGTAGACCACGAAAAACATCAGAGCAACCGAGTACAAAACCAATCCAATTGACTGACAAGAGAGAACGAGCATACAATGGACACAGATCAGATTGAGCAACCTGAATCAGCGGTAGAACTCAAGGAAGACGACACCAGCGAAGACATTTTCAAAAACAAACACCTAATGCACTTCGTCAAATCAGGTAAACATTCGCCGGTACTAACACCAAATTCTATGACAAAAATAGAAAACCTCGCGAAGCATTACCACTTCGACAATCCTGTTATGTACTACCGAATCAACGTCGACACACCGAAATTTCCTTACATAATGCCACCCAACGAGACAGTTAGACAACAAATAATCTGCGGAGCCCATGCCTTAGGTCATTTCCAATCAAAGTCAACGCTGGACCGCATCAAAGAACGCTACTATTGGCCAGACCTAGCAGGGCAAGTAAAAGAACACATTGAAAAATGCCATCCATGCATCCGACACGAAGTAAAACATGAGATCCATCACCCCGCCATCGCCTTGCCGATCAACTGCATATTCGATCGATGCGGTATCGACCTCATTGGTCCACTTACTGAAACCCACGAAGGTCATAAGCACATCTGCGTCATTACAGAGTACCTCACCAAGACAGGGTTTGCAAGACCAATAAAAGGGAAGTCAGCCGAAGACGTAGCACCAGTACTTTGGGAATACATCAGCCTATACGGACCACCGAAAGAGCTACTCAGTGACTGCGGAACGGAGTTTCTCAATGCTACAATCAAACAAATCACAACAACATGCGGCATCGAACATCGAGTAACGAGTCCTTACAGACCAGAAACCAATGGTTTGACTGAGCGATTTAACCAGACCCTAGTAAGAGCACTCAAAAAACATTGCGAAGACGACCCAAAGGAATGGAACAAATGGCTACCCTTCGTCATCCTCGCATACAATACTAGGAAAAACTCAACAACCGGTTTCAGCCCATACAACCTCATGTTTGGACGTCTCATGAACCATTTTGAAGACTACCGTAAACCATCAGAGAGCCTTTCACTTACCAAACGCCTAGACGAAATAAAGCAGAACTTCGAGAACGCCCATGAGATTGCCAAAGAGAACATCGAAAAGAAGCAAAAGATCCAGAAACGCCAACAAGATTCCACACACCGAGTAACACAAGAGCCTTTAGACATTGGACAACTCGTTACCATAAAGTCACTGCAAATCAAGGGAAAACTCCAACCAGTTTACAACGGCATTTACCGGATCACCGGCACAACCCGAAACGGCAACTATCTCCTCGAAACCGAAACTGGTAAACCACTCAAAAGTTCTTTCATTTCGTCTAGACTCAAGAAAGTATCGGAAGCAGTAGAAGAAGACGACCCAAACGCACACTGTGAAGTCGAAAAAATCCTTGCACACAGTCGTAGAAAGGGGAAGTACTCATACCTCGTCAAATGGAAGAACAAACCAGAAAGCGAAAACAGCTGGGAGCCCGAAGAAAATTTTGACACGCCAATGACCATTGAAGAATATTGGTCAAACATCAACAAAACACCAACAGTTCAAATGGCCTACACTAAGTTCAGCGCGTTCGTCAACCTCATCAGCACAATGTTAATACTTTCAAACGTCATACCAAGTACGACAGCTATCAAAGTCCAAGACAAATTCAAATTCTGCGAACTACACGACAACAAAGTCATTTGGGACCTACCGGACAGCTGCAGATTCGACACAATTCACACGA
>CAZJFO010000111.1:0-2010 GCA_964545465.1 uncultured Neisseria sp. | reverse complement strand
TTCTGAAAAATCACTTTCTACTTATGCAATACTTGGTTTTGCCTTTGGATTGAGCTCTATATTTTTATTTTTTACCGCAATTCCTGGTTTGATCTTTAGCATCTTGGCATTAAAGACAAAAAACAAAGGTTCTTTCGCGTTTGCTATTTTAGGTTTGCTACTTAGTTTAGTTTGGCCAATAGTTATAACCATAATAATTATTACATGGGGTAACTAAAATATTGATTTGAGTATCTAATTAACATTGATTTATATCGTTAATATGATACTATTAATAGCTTGTAGCTTTCGTAAAATAATTTAACTAAATTAGGTAGTTGAAAAAAACAAATTATCATCATGAAAAATAGTTTCCAGTTATTAACAGTAATTGTTTTACTGTCCTCATGTTCGCAACAACAGTTTGCATTTAGAAAAAAAATTACTGTTAACCACACCGATAAGGTTACAGTAAATGCGCAACCACATAATACCAATGATAATTCCATTAATCATACCTCTAATGTTGAGGCCAGTGAGCAAATAACCTATAATGAGCCTCATTCATTTATAGCCCAGCAAGAGGAATTAGCGCCAAAAAATGTATCTGTTTTACCAGACGATACCATCAGAAAAAAGTACAAGTTTGATGAGGAGAAAAAGCCGAACAACTCAAACTCCCCAAATAATTATTACGAACCAGATAGTAAGGCCGATAAAGACGCCTTAATAGGTTTTATACTTGGTCTTGCAGGGATATTCATAATTCAATTAGCAGCTATTCCCGGTTTAATATATAGCATACGCGGTTTAAAATCATACAAACGAAAGGGCTTTGCAATCGCTGGGTTAGTTATCAATATATTGGCTATTTTAATTTTACTCTTATTCTTTCTTATCATTATAACCTTTGTGTTAAGCTTTTAAATTTAAAGCTGTGAGTGCTTTTCAAAAGTCGAATTAAAGCAGTTAAGGGGAATTATATTCATTAAAATTAACTGCAATTATTTACTTTCGCTTGTATGAATAGTGAGTTGAGAAATATTGCCGTGTTAGGTGGAGGTAGTTGGGGAACAGCTATTGTTAAAATGCTTACCGAACAACTTAGAAACAATACGGGCAAAATAAATAAACTGCAATGGTGGTTGCGTAAACAAGAAACAGTTGATTATGTAATTACCAATCGCCATAACCCAAGTTACATTAGTTCGGTTGAAATACACCCAGAGTTGGTTGAAGTAACCAGCGATATTAAGCATGTCGTTAACACTGCAGAAATCATGGTGTTGGCTGTGCCTTCTGCCTTTTTAAAAGATGCTTTAAGCACACTTACACCAAAAGATTTTGAAGGTAAATTTGTAGTATCGGCCATTAAAGGTTTGTTGCCGCATAGCAAACAAATAGTTGCCGATTTTATGATGAATGAGTTTAATGTTTCTCACGAAAATTTATTGGTTATCTCTGGACCATGTCATGCAGAAGAAGTTGCTGCCGAAAAATTATCTTACTTAACCATTGCAGGTAAGAATAAAGAGGTTACCAGTTACTTTGCATCGTTATTGGCTTGTCGTTATATACGCACCATTATTTCTGAAGATTTAACCGGAACAGAGTACGGAGCGGTATTAAAAAATATATATGCTGTAGCTAGTGGTATATGCCATGGAGTAGGGTATGGTGATAATTTTCAGGCGGTACTAATTAGTAATGCCATTAGAGAGATGGAAGCATTTTTATATAAAGTGCATGCCCATCCACGCGAAATAAACCACTCTGCTTATTTGGGTGATTTGTTGGTAACGGCCTATTCGCAACATAGCCGTAACCGTACATTTGGTAACATGTTAGGCAAGGGTTATACGGTTAAATCAGCCCAGTTAGAAATGAACATGATTGCCGAAGGTTATTATGCAACCAAGAGTATGTTTGAGTTAAATGCAGAGGAATTACACATTGATATGCCAATTGCGGAGGCAGTGTATAATATCATTTATAAAAACATGCCCGCAAAAGCAGAGATAGAAAAGTTAA
>CAZJFO010000110.1:0-2023 GCA_964545465.1 uncultured Neisseria sp. | reverse complement strand
TATGAGTTTAAAGACAAAGAAGGTAGAGTTGTTTTAAAAAGGATTGAGGTTTCAACAGCTGTTCACTCTTCTTATAATGGCCGTTATGATACCTACTATGTTTATGATGATTATGGTAACTTAACTTATGTTATTCCACCATTGGCAAACACAAATAATATCGATGCTGCCGCTTTAAATGGCTTATGTTACCAATACAAATACGATTCTCGAAATAGACTAATTGAAAAGAAATTACCAGGCAAACAATGGGAATACATTGTTTACGATAAATTGAATAGAGTTGTTTATACAGGGCCAACATTTACACCTTTTGGAGGTACAGCTACTGGTTGGATTTTTACCAAATATGATGCTTTTGGAAGAGTGTGTTATACAGGTTGGAAACCACAAACTATAATAGATAGTGCCAGAAGAAATTTATTGCAATTATCATTAAACAATACCGCAATAAGTAATGCCATCAGAACCAATTCTACTATTGATGGGATAACAATAAATTACAGTAGCAATTCAACTGAAACTTCAGGTTTAAAATTACTAACAGTTAATTATTACGATAATTATAATTATCCTAATCCACCACCTATACCAAGCACCATTGAAGGGCAAAATAATATTTTAGCCAATGTAAAAGGATTACCAACAGGAAACTGGACTAGAGTAATACTCAATAACACTTCGGTAGATTCAGAAACTTCCTATACCATATACAATGATAAAGCACAACCCATTAGAACCCAGAAAAAGAACTTTCTTGGAGGTTATTCCCGTACTGATTCAAAATTAGATTTTTTAGGAAAACCAATATATACCCTTACTTACCATAAAAGAGAATTGAGTAGTATTGAAATCATTACAAAAGATGAATTTACCTACACACCTCAAGATAAATTAGAAACCCATACCCATACAATAAATGGCAGTCTACCACAATTAATTGCTCATAATCAATACGATGAATTGGGGCAATTGATAAGTAAAAAAGTCGGAGGTGGAGACATAACAACTTTTACGGGACTTCAAAAAGTAAATTACAGTTATAACATTAGAGGTTGGTTAACCCAAATTAATGACCCAACAGATTTAAATATTAATGGTGATAACGATTTATTTGCTTTTAAAATAAGCTATAATACCATTGCTAATGATTTAAACAATCAAATAAATCCATTATATAATGGTAATATATCAGAAACGTATTGGAAAACCAAGACCGATAATGTTTTAAGACAATACAGTTATGCTTATGATAATTTAAATAGGTTAAACAAAGCTTTGTATCAAAAGTATTCGAATTTAAATTTAACCCATTCGTATGATGAAGAAATAGAGTATGACAGAAACGGGAATATTACACATTTGCTTCGTAATGGTGATACAGATGTTGATGATGCTGCTTATGGCTATTTCCAGATTGATGATTTAGAATATACTTACAATCAAAACGCACCCAATCAGTTAAGCGAAGTAGTTGATTATTCTAATTCATCACTAGGATTTAAAGATGATCCGTTACAATATGACAATGGTGATGATTACACTTATGATGCCAATGGAAACATGACTAAAGACCAAAATAAAGACATTTCAATGATTTATTATAACCATTTAAATTTACCAACTCAAATTATTTTTGGTAATGGAAATAACATTTATTATTTTTATAATGCATTAGGACAAAAAGTACAAAAAAGTGTAGTTGAGGTAGGAACAAATCCTGCTACGACAATTACTGATTATTTAGATGGGTATCAATACATCAATAGCATACTAAATTTTTTCCCACATGCAGAGGGTTATGTAAATGCTACTCCTTGTGTGCAATGCCCGCAAAATGCAGAATACTATTTTAATTATGTGTATAATTACACTGACCATTTAGGCAACATACGCGTATCGTATGCTGTTGACCCACAAACCCAAGTTATTAAAATATTGGAAGAAAACCATTACTATCCTTTTGGGTTAAAACATACCAATTATAATGCGGGTAGTGATATATTTGCTTTAGAGGAAGTTG
>CAZJFO010000109.1:0-2035 GCA_964545465.1 uncultured Neisseria sp. | reverse complement strand
CAAAATTAGCCGGGAGTAATATAGGATTTGCCACAATAATCTTACCTTCTTTTATCCTAAATTCCGGAGAAATTTGTAACTAGGTTTTAGGCATAGCTATTTTTAGTGCGTCCAAAATTTTAGTTTGCGACTTAGTTAATTCCGTAGTAATGCTCCGATACTTGCCAGAATAGGTAATCTTAGTAATGGTATCCATCTCCCGCAATAATTCACGGACAGTAAATTGTTTAACTAAGCCAGATTCACGCAGTTTCTTGCGTAATGCACTCATATAAATAAGTGCAATAAATTGAACAAACAGTCGTCCATGAACAGTCTTAGACGTATGCATACGTAGACGCTTCATATCAATATGGTTTTTTAAATCATCAAAACATTTTTCAACAGCATCTTTATCGCGGTATATCTGCAAAGATTTGATTGGATCCTTAGTGCTGTTAGTTAGAATTGCATAAAATCCGGCATATCGCTTAACGTATTGGTTTATAGTATGATTATTATAAGATATAACTTTCCCACGTTTAGGTGTTGTTTTTATTATAAAGAATTCATCATAAGCTTCTTTATGTGCTACAATAGTATTCCCAGATTCTAATTCATATTTGTAATTAAGAAGGTCCGCATTAAATTTATTAACTGCATTGGCACGTGTAACAGCATTGTAATATAAATGGAGATAACAACGATATTTCTTATCTCCCCATGGATGTAATCTAGTGTGAACAAATAAAACTTCCTGATCAATTCTCTGGTAACCATTTATGTCATCTACATCCGTATATACACTATCAATAGCATGTTGTAACCATTTATTATGCAATGGTACAGAGATAATAAACTTGCTTTTGGTTGCAAATAAATTATCCACATTACTTTTACTGTAAAATCCTTTATCCATTACATAACTTAATGGCTTACTACTTAACGCCTTAACAGTTTTAAGTAAGTTATTTAGTGCTTTTACATCATTGATACTACCCGGTAGCTCCTGAAAGTATAATGGTAGACCACTGTTTTGTCCAAATACTACGGCTAGATTTAATTGAGCTAATTTCTCACTGTCACGATTATATCCATAGCGAATATATGCATTGGATTCACAATATGATGAAATGGAAGTAATATCGTAACATAGATTATCATTCTCCGCATGAAGTTCTATCCACTTTGCCATAAAGGTCTGTTTAGTATCTACCCCTATTTTATCTAAGATATCACTAATATTCTGGCTAGATAAGGTGGGGGCAATATCTGGAATATGACTATCGCACCATGTTTCACAATGACTTAGTGCATCACCTTGATGAACTAGATAATAAGCCATAGTCTTTATTTGTTGATAATAATCTGGACAACATCTCTGTAATAACTTATCTAACTGTAGTTCCTTAGTAATTATGTCAAGAATAACATTTGGACCAATAACATGTGCTTTTGCAGTCACGTGTGGATCACGAACTGTTGCTTGATGAGGTGTTAAGCGTTTGGATGGAATAAATTCTTTAGTGGTGGTATCTATTTTACCTATGCACACTTGTTTATTCCTTGATTGTTTTTTAGCTTTATCCCAAAATGAAACAACTTCATAAATATACACTGTACCGCTCTTCTTGTCTACATGCTTTGTTTGATATGGCATTTTTATAACCTCTATATTTATTTGTTACTAGGTTATAATTGTAACTATGTTTTATAAAAAAAGCAAGTATTTTTTACTTGCAAACTATTTATAATTAAGCTGTTACCATAATCCTAGTTACAAATTTCTCCGGAATTTAGGATAGGAACAGAAGAGTTATCCCAAATATTTGCTGATTTTAGAACTCAATTAAAATCTCATGGAGTAATGAGTGAAGTATTTAGTTTTGTTGATGCTACGCATCTTATTGCCAAGGTTAGCCTATGGGATGAAAGAGATAAAGCAATTGCAGCTAAATATGAGAAATTGAATAATGAAATATTACCTAAAGTAGCCCATGATGTACAAGCTAAAATTGGTTGCAAAGGTAAAGATAAATATTGGTATGGATATAAG
>CAZJFO010000108.1:0-2047 GCA_964545465.1 uncultured Neisseria sp. | reverse complement strand
GTTTTATCCTTCACGTATTGTAGGCGCAAGATCGTTTCCGAGAAAAACAAGTTATTTTGTTCTATTTCTTTTGCGGCCTTGTTATCGGGTTTTATGATATCCAAGAACCCGCCGAATTTGGGTGTCTCTATTGTGTGCTTATAGACGGCAAGCACTTGATTCCCTTCGGCAAACAAGGGAATTGCGGCAGCTGTTATCTCAAGAGGCAAACAGTTGAATGTAGCCGCCGACATACAACTCTGAATTGTATTTCGCCAAATCATCACATAAACCTTTTCCAGTTTCTCTTGACCCAATACGATTTCATGCATTGCTATATTGGTTACGCGAATGGCCTCGTGGGCTTCACTTGTGCCTTCAGAATTGTTCACCGATTCAATATTCACGTGTTTTTTCGTCCATTTTTCCTCTATATATTTAGCGGCGATTTCCGTGAAAACCGGCGAATACTTGCGGCTGTCAGTTCTCATATAAGTAATGTGTCCAAGTTGATACAGGGTTTGACAACACGCCATCACGTCTTTAGATCCCATACCAAAAGCATTACTCGCCGCCTGCAATAAAGCAGCAGTGTTGAAAGGTTTGGGCGGTGATCGCACGGATTCGCGCATTTTGCCGATAGAGAGTTCATGTTTATGTGATTTAGATTTTTCCAAGAATGTCTCTATCTCTTCATAGGAGTTGAGTTCTTTGTTTAATTCAAACAAATAATTCTGCGAGAAAAACGCGGCCTGGACGCGATGTTTAAGCCCCCTGTCCGCCGCCGATTTTTTCGCCTCCATTTCATTTTCATATACTAATCTTAGTGCCGGCGTTTGACAACGCCCCGCGGATAAACTGCCGCTCTGATTACCAGAACAAACATGCTTCCATAATAAGGGTGAAATCTTGAATCCAACTAACATATCAAGCACTTGTCGGGCTTGTTGTGCTTTAACCATATTCATGTCTATGAAACACGGATTAGCATTCGCCGCGAGTAGAGCCGGTTTGGTAATTTCATGGAAAATAATGCGCCTAGTAGTCGCGACAGGCAGATCAAAAATATCGCATATATGCCACGCAATGGCTTCGCCTTCTCTATCGTGATCAGACGCCAATATGACGTTTTCTTTGGGATATCCAGCGATAATGCCGCGCATTTTATCCACGTGCGCCTTCTTATCCGGGTCAATATCAAACGTAATGGCATAATCATGTTTCGCATCAATGCTTTTTAATCCACCGATCATGCGCATATGCCCATTGCACGCAATGCATTTGTAATTATCGCCGAGATAAGATTCTATTTTGCTGCATTTGCTACTGGACTCAACAATGAGTAAAAAATTATTGGATGCTGGTTTCGGTTTGGGAGGCATGGTCTAACATATTAAAGCGAATTGCGTCTATATTTTGTTAAAATGTAATTATTATTTGAAAGCAATTTACAAACAAGAATGGAATCATATTATTCAAGATGATTCAGCAATTATTTCCGACAAAAAAAACAATGATAGATGATTTGCAAAATGTGAATTCATTGTGTTTTTGCACATATTTTTCATACTTATATTTTACAAACAACATTCATAATATTGACATTATAGCAATTTTTTTTTTGACAATGGATATGTTTTTTTCAACGCCAGAGGCAATCGCGCATCACATTTTGGCCGTATCATTTGCGGCAAGCAAACGCATGTACAATATAAGTAATGCCGATTCGGAAATATTGTCAGTGCCGTTTATAAAAACCGAGATCAGTACTATTTTTTTAATATTAAAAATAATGTATGAACAAAAAGCATCAGACTCAATTAAGAATAACTGGATTGCTAAAATTTTCCACAAAATAAATGATGTGACATTTGTAACCACATTCTTTTCATTTCGCATAGTTGGAGTGTATTCTAATTTAATCGGAAATCCAGAAACATATAAAATAATAGACAAATATGCGGATCAATCGCATTTTGCAACTTCGCATTTTTACATCACAATGTTTGGATTGTGCGCGCTTAATGTATATTGGTTTTCAATCATATGCAAAAAAATATACAAACAA
>CAZJFO010000107.1:0-2156 GCA_964545465.1 uncultured Neisseria sp. | reverse complement strand
CTGATGAGTCCATTAAAAGGACGAAATCGGTGTTAGAATCCCGAAGAAAATGTTAAAGTGTTTTACTTTGGCCGATCTTTGTATTTTACTCTTTTATACGTAGGCTACAAATGGAAAAATTCAAATAAATTTATTCTCTTGAATTTTTAAAAATTCAACTCGTCAATCAATTTATTGTTAGAAAATTTTTAAGAACAAGTGATTTTGTCGGTTAACACCGACACCATTAGAAATGATTTAGGACTATTTTAATGATGCCATTCCCTTACCATTATATTAGCCATTCCCTTAACCTATCTCTTAGTCATTCCAAGAGGTAGCTTAAGATTGAATGATAGGATCATATAAATGATTTTAAATTATATATATAGATTAGGCTACCCGAGAAAAAAAAACATCTAATTTGATCGCTTAAAAATCATCTAATTAGTTGACATTTAAGGGTTTGCTACATGATAGGGTTAGGTTAATAGATGAAACTTTTTTTTTTACATGTAAATTCAAATTTTTTTTACATGTAATTTGATATTTTTGAATTTTCGAAAATTAAAAAAAATTTTTTCAGGGGTAAAACACATAGTTTACACATGACTTGACATGTCAATTACTGAATACAAACATGTTAGTTACATATAATTATACTGTAGTTCATACTCATTGTCTCTAATTTATGTACGCAAAAAAAACTGTTGTATAAATAATAGAATAGCTGAATGAGAGTAGAACTAAAAAAATTAATCAAATTGCATGTGAAAAGAGAGGGTGTGGTGGTTCAGAAAAAAAAGTTCAAATACAAGCAATAATGAGAAAAAAAGAAGAACAAGAAAGCTTCACCTATGCAACTTGGAAATGCTAGAAGCTGATTTTAAGAATTAGTTGCAACTAGAGCATACATAGTGGATTTTGGACCACTTCACAGATACTCATGTTTCCCTTTTGAAGGTTATTTTTCAATAATGAAGAAATTTCTTCATGGTACAAGAGGATTCGTCAACCAGCTTCACCAAAGTAGCGCGATAAATTTAAGTATTTCCAAAATACCTAATATTTTATCTGCAAAATCGGAAACTGAAGATGAACAAGAATTAAACTTTATTCATAATGCAAAAGAATTCTACTCAAAAATTAAAAAAAATCATTTTTCTTTTAACATGTCAGAGGAAGATATAAGTTCTTATCATAAAACAGTCATCGAAAGCTTTAATTTTAATATAAAATCTATAAGAGCTTACAAGAGAATTCTTTGTAAAAATATAAGTATGTAATATTTTAAAAAAAACTTTAATATAAATATTTAATAATTTTTGCACAAAACATTTAAGTATATACAACGAAAGATTATGATGAAAAAAAGCAAACAAATAACCATTCCATTATTTATAAGAACGAGTTTTACGGCCTCATCTTGCTATTTTTCAATGAAATTGACGTCGAATATGCATTGATAAAAAAAATGAAAACATTTGATTTTAAATTTGCTTCTCCTGACCAAAACAATCAAATACAGCAAAAAATCAAAAATCACTTTGAAATAACAAATAAATTTTTTAAACTTTGTGAACTATTGGATGAATATGAAGTAATAACAATCAATGATATAACCTGTAAAACACTTCTTTTTGAAATGAATTATAAGAAAAAAAATATTTTTTGTGCTACTTGTATGGTCACTGACCACAATTAATTGATTTTATTTATTAAAATAATAAATCAATTTCAAAAATAATTATCGTTATTATACATCACAAAATTAACACATAAATATATAACTAAATTTTATATAAAAGTCCACTAATTACATGTAATTATCATCTTTTACATGTAATTTCGAGGGGAAAAAAATAATTCGCGAGAAAAATTTTCAAAAATATGAAATTTTTCTGTTTATGTAAATTACATGTAAATTAAGCAAAGAGTTTTTATTGGAGCTAAATGACATGTAAATTTCAAGTAGTGATTTTTTTGGTATTTTCATCAAAATTTTTTACATGTCACTTTTTTCATGATACGTAAATTGCAAATAAGTTGCATATAAGTTGTATCTGAATCTTCAAAAAAAAATTACGTGATTTTCAGAGATCAAATTAGGTGTTCTATATTTCTCGGGTATACAAGTCTAAAAAATTTATACAATAATTATCTGTTTATTGTTTTTA
>CAZJFO010000106.1:0-2230 GCA_964545465.1 uncultured Neisseria sp. | reverse complement strand
GCTACTTCGTGCTGGCGCGCTTGCCGCTCCAATGGAAATCATTGAAGAACGTACCGTAGGCCCAAGCATGGGTGAAGAAAATATCAAACGTGGGATGCACTCAACACTATGGGGCTTTGCTGCTATCGCTGTATTCATGTTGATTTACTACGTATTGTTTGGCGGTATTTCAGTGGTTGCGCTTGGTATTAACTTGTTGCTTTTACTTGCCATACTTTCAATGCTGCAAGCAACCCTCACCCTGCCAGGCTTAGCTGCGATTGCGCTAACACTGGGGATGGCGATTGATGCAAACGTATTGATTAACGAACGTATTCGTGAAGAATTGCGCAGTGGCAACTCTCCACAAGCCTCTATTCATGCTGGTTACGACCGAGCATTCGATACGATTTTGGACTCTAACGTGACAACCATGATTGCTGGTTTGGCCTTGTTCATGTTTGGCTCAGGTCCAGTCAAGGGCTTTGCTGTGGTTCACGTGCTAGGCATTTTGACTTCAATGTTTAGTGCTGTTGTTGTATCACGTGCGATTGTCAATTTGGTTTACGGCTATCGCCGCAAAATCGACAAATTGGCGATTGGTTAATTGCTGGTTTCACTCATTTAAAGAACGTTTAATTTAAGAGTAAAGATTATGGAAATTTTTAAAATCAAGAATGATATTCCGTTTATGAGCTATGGCCGTTTAACCACGGCAATTTCTCTCATTACATTCGTCTTAGCGATATTTTTTCTTGCTCAAAAAGGTCTTAACCTAGGGGTTGATTTTACTGGCGGCACTGTCATTGAAGTCAGTTATCCGCAAGCAGCTGATTTAACAAAAATTCGCCATGCTGTAGATAGCGTTGGCTTAAATGAAGCGACAGTTCAAAACTTTGGCTCAAGCCATGACGTGATGATTCGCTTACCACTTAAAAAAGGCGTGACTTCAGCTCAGCTGTCTGAAGAGGTATTAAGTGCTTTACGTAATGAAGACGGCACAGTTGAAATGCGACGCGTTGAGACTGTAGGTGCGCAAGTGGGCCAAGAGCTTTATGACAATGGCGCACTTGCTTTGCTTTTAGTTTCTATTGGCATCATGGCTTACCTAGCGATGCGATTTGAATGGCGCTTTGCGGTTGCTGCAATTGTTGCGAACATGCATGACGTTGTGATTATCTTGGGTTTCTTTGCCTTCTTCCAATGGGAATTCAACTTAACCGTTTTAGCGGCGGTGTTAGCTGTTCTAGGCTACTCAGTAAACGAATCAGTGGTTGTATTTGACCGAGTGCGCGAAAACTTCAAGAAGATGCGTAAAGCTGCTGTGACAACAGTCATTGATAATGCGATTACTCGCACAATGTCACGCACCGTCATTACCCACTTCTGTACACAGCTAATGGTGTTATCAATGCTGTTATTCGGCGGTGAAACCTTACATAACTTCTCGCTTGCGCTGACCATTGGTATTTTATTTGGGATCTATTCTTCAGTTTTGGTTGCTTGCCCGATTGCACTGTATTTAGGCGTATCACGTGAAAACTTAATTACTGGTGCTGAAAAGAAACAAAACGAAGAGACCATGCCTTGACAAGTGAAGGCTAAAGCGTGGAAACTTAAGTATTCCATTCAATAGCGATTTCACTTGGACATACCCATACATTTGCAATTCCTCGTTCTAGGATTGCTACTTGCACTATCAGCGTTCTTTTCAAGCGCTGAAACCAGCCTCATGACCCTCAATCGTTACCGCCTGCGCCATCTCGCAAATGATGGCCACCACGGCGCACGGTTAGCTCAGGCACTTCTTAAAAAAACCGACCATCTTCTAGGCGCGATTTTACTTGGCAATACTTTTGCTGCGGTTGCTATTGCAACTATCAGTGATGACATTAGCCTTCAGCTTTTAGGTGAAGGCAATACCGGATTAATCATCGGCACAATCACTGTCACTTTTGTGATTCTGATTTTTGGTGAAATCACACCTAAAGTGGTGGCTGCCGCTCACGCTGAAAAGTTAGCCTTTGCATACAGCTACGTGCTGTATCCCCTCACAAAAATACTCTACCCAGCGATCTGGTTTACTAATTTATTTGTGATGGGATTGCTTAAAATTTTTCGCATCAAAGTTAACTTTTCAGAAGTAACACAAGCCATATCAACCGAAGAGTTGCGAAGTATCGTGACGGAATCTGGTCATTACATCCCGAAAAAGAATCGGGCCATTTTGCTTAATTTATTTGATTTAGAA
>CAZJFO010000105.1:0-2241 GCA_964545465.1 uncultured Neisseria sp. | reverse complement strand
ATTCATATAGGATTCATATAGGATTCATATAGGATTCACATTCATATAGGATTCTTAAATTTTTGAGGGTAAGAATGTGGGTTGCTGTTATGAAACTTTTATGAATAAATATAAAATAGCATGTGAAGAATTCATCCCAAAAGTTAGAATTGAAGAAAAAAAAAGAAAAAAGCCTCCATGGTTAAGCAAAGAACTGAGGGATATGATGAGAATAAAAAGTAACCTGTGGCGTGCATTTATTAGCAGCGGGCGCAAATCAGAGGAGTTGAATATAAAATATAAAGAACAGTGTAAGTTGGTTAAACGTACCATGTCAAATAATATTTGCAAATTTGAGCTAGAGTTGGTAAAAGGTCATGTTAAGAACCCTAAAGGACTCTTTACGTACATTAACAGTAAACAAAATATTAAGGAAACTATAAGATCGCTGAGTAACAGTAAAGGTGTTCCTACAACTGATAAATCTGAAATTTCGGAAATACTGAGCAAGCAGTTTGAGTCTGTTTATTCAGTTGATGACGGCAGTGAACCAGATTTTGAGAATAGAACCGAATTCTTGTGCCCTGAAAATAATCTTATAAGTAGGTTAGATATCATGGAAAGGTTAGACAAACTGAACTGCACTAAGGCGCCTGGTAGAGATCAAGTCACCCAATATGTTTTAAAAAATTGTTCTGAGGAATTATCTCTTGCACTAGAGATTATTTTTAAGAGGTCACTTGAGGAGGGTGAAATTCCAAAAGAGTGGAGAGAAGCAAGTATTACTCCAATTTTCAAGAAGGGTAGCAAACTAGAAGCATCTAACTATAGACCAGTATCACTTACATCAGTATGCTGTAAAGTGCTGGAAGGTATAGTAAGAGAGAGAATAACAAGTCACCTAATAAAGCATAAACTAATCTCACCCAGTCAGCATGGATTCGTTAAAGAAAAAACATGTGTTACAAATCTACTCGAATGTCAACATGTTGTATCGGGGTTGCTTAATGAAAACAAATCGGTGGATGTATTGTACACAGATTTTGAAAAAGCTTTCGATAAAGTTTCACACACAAAATTAATAATTAAATTAAGAGCGTATGGTGTAAGAGAGAAGCTACTGGAATGGGTCAAGAGTTTTTTAAGGGATAGGAAGCAGTGTGTAGTAATGGGGAACATAGAATCAGAATGGAGAGACATCAGGAGTGGGGTACCACAGGGTTCAGTTTTGGGGCCATTATTATTTGTAATTTATATAAATGACTTACCGGATGGGCTAACTAATTGTTTTAAAATGTACGCGGATGACAGTAAAGTTATCGCGGAAGCTGTTGACCTGGATCAAGTATCTACATTACAGGAGGATATAGGGAAGATAAAGGAGTGGTGCGACAAATGGTCTATGTGCTTGAACAGCAATAAATGTAAGGTTATGCATCTCGGAAAAAATAACCCAATCAGAAAGTACTATGTCGAAAATGGGGATGAAAGAGTTCAACTGGGGGTTACTGAAGCGGAAAAGGACCTGGGAGTTATAATAACAAGCAATGGGAAAACAAAATTACAAGCAGAGAAAGCAATTCATAGGGCAAATCATGAGCTAGGAAAAATGAGGAAAACTTTTCGATTTTTTAATATAGAATTATTCAGGATTTTGTACCCTACATATATCAGACCACAACTGGAATTTGCATCTTCTGTTTGGAATTCATTGTCGAAGGAGAGTGTTGAAAAAATGGAGAGAATTCAAGGTAGGGCAACTAAAATGGTTTTTGAATTGAGAAACTTAAGCGAAAATGATAGGTTAACAGCGCTGGGTCTAACCACATTGGAAGTTAGGAGAAAAAGATTGGATCTTATACAATTGTTCAAAATAATAAATGAATTTGAGGATGTGGACATAGGTATAGATATGGGAAATAATATGATAGAGGGTGGGGGGAGAAGACATGGGTTCCAAATACTTAAGGAAAGGGCGGGTAGTTACCCCATGAGAGGATTTTCTTTGCCAAATCGAAATGCAACTACTTGGAATATACTACCCTCAGAGGTAGTGAATGCTGGGACAGTGAATTTCTTCAAGTCGAAACTTGACGAGCACATGAGATCGGTTGCCTGGAGGCGATCGATATACTCTTAATATAAGTCAGTTATTTTAATTGAGTAACCTATCAGGTTACAAGCTGATAAGGTGTAGCCTTATGAACTACACTCGCACATCATCCATGTGCCACAGCTAACACTACTACTACTACTACTACT
>CAZJFO010000104.1:964-2355 GCA_964545465.1 uncultured Neisseria sp. | reverse complement strand
TTATTATTCAATAAACCAAATTGACATGTGTCGTATCTCCTTAAATCAAATCCTAAGAAATGAATCTCAGGAAAATCACTTTTAAGAAGACTGGTTTACCCATTTATTATGAAAAAATAAAAACTAAATAAAAGTAAAAAAATAAAATATGAAATAAGAATGTTAAATTATAAAGTTTGTAAATTTTTGTCTTTTACAAGATAAAAACATTTTAAAACTAAGTTAAACTTAGCGAAATGGTTTATAAGAGAAGTACAGATGTTGTTGATATTTGTGGCTACTTCTTTAAAGAATTGATTATAGTTTAAATTAAAGATATCTAGTTTAAAACATTTTAAAAAAGTTTGTGAAAAATAAGAAAATGTATTTATAAGAAATTTTGATTGTGCATCTTGACTATAAATGATAACATTTCTATTTCTAAGACTCCTTATATTTTCAGGTACGAATAAAGGATCTGCATTATTTGTTTCTTGACTCTTTAATTCTTGGAACTTTGTTTCTATAATTTCTTTTAATATTTTTGGTGCTGAGACGAAATTTAGCATTTTAAAAGAAAATATTGATAATCTTTGTAAAAGACGGTGCTGGAAAGCAGGGATATTATATTTATCCTGTAAATAATCATTCAATTCATTACAATTCGTAAATTGAGATAAATCAAGTTTAAAAAGTAAATTTAAACAAAGAAAGTATTTATTACATAGTCGTTGAATTACTGCTTTACTAAAGTATATTGACAAAGTTGAACAATAATCAAAGTAAGGTAAAATAAAAGTTTTGAAAAATTGAACTTTTACCGATGTTGATAAGTAAAAAATTCTTTTTATTGAAAACAGTTTACTATTTATAGAACTAGCTACATTAGATATATGTGTGTTAAAGGTCAATTTATAGTCAATAGTGATTCCTAAAAGTTTGAATTCTTTTACACATTTGATCTCAATATTATTATAAGTAAATGATTCAGGTATTTTTAATCTTTTATTAGTGACCACCATGAAGAATGTTTTAGTCCAGTTCACATCTAATCTATTATTACTACACCATTCTAACAACTGATTAATAGTTTTACTGAATTTATTGGTAACAATAGTGAGCTCTGGACTTGAACAATAGAGAGTTGTATCATCTGCGAATAATTTTGATGAAATATCCGGAAGATATTCTAATAGGTCATTAATGAAAATCAAGAAGAAGAGAGGTCCCAAAATAGAACCTTGTGGGACTCCAAGAAGCATTGGTTTAGGGGATGAGAGATGGTTGTTAATTTTTGTAACCTGTAGCCTATTTTTAAAGTAGTCTGCTATCAGTATCAATGCTTCTGTATCAAAACCGTAATGGTGGAGTTTAGATAATAATACCTTTTGTAAATCTGTATGGTAATACCA
>CAZJFO010000104.1:0-954 GCA_964545465.1 uncultured Neisseria sp. | reverse complement strand
ATAATAAGGAGGAGTCAACCGTATCAAAAGCCTTTTTGAAATCAATAAAAAGCAAGAGTGTAGTTAGTTTTTTATCTCTAGCTGAATTTAAGTCGCTTATGAGTTCATGTAGAGCCGTTTCACATGAGTGACTTTTACGAAATCCATGTTGATGAATTGTGAACAATTTATTTTCTTCAAAATAATTTGATATTTGAGAAGCTAATATTTTTTCAAATATTTTTGAAATAGGGGATAAAACTGAGATACCTCTATAATTATTCAAGTCGGTTGACTCCCCTTTATTTTTAAACAGTGGCGTAACTATTGCCGACTTCCAGTCGTCAGGTATCGACTTGGTAACTATACAATAGTTAAAAAGTTTCGTGTAAATTGGTACCATAGTGTCTGGCATCAATTTCAAAACTTTAGAGTTAATGCCTGAAGTGCCAGGCGATGAAAAGGTCAATTCCTTAATAAATTTTTTTACTTCATATTCAGATGTTCTCTCAAAGGAAAATCCAGACGAAGATGTTCGAATTCGGTTTTCCTTTTTAAGATCATTGAATAGATTGTCAATGAAATCAATACATTTGTCATTTTTTGTTAAGGATATTGATTCAATTGAAGTAAAAAATCCGTTAAATAAATTAGAGATTTTTTCAGGATCTGAAGTTCTAACATTGTCTGTTATAAGTAAATTAGGGGATTTCGATTGTGATTTATCAGAACGTATTTTAATTGAACTCTTATAAAATTCCCAGAATTTTTTTGAGTTCTTGAAATCGTTCATTTTCTTGTTTTGAAAATATTCAATTAATTTCTCCCTGTTTACTTTTTGGAAATTATTTCTTGCTTCTTTGTATGAATCCCAGTCTGACTGGAGATTAGAAGAAGTTGCCTTAGCATAGGAAGAGTCTCTTATGTATTTTGAATTTATACTTTACTTTATACATAAAGTGAGGTTCTATAAAG
>CAZJFO010000103.1:0-2420 GCA_964545465.1 uncultured Neisseria sp. | reverse complement strand
CTCGCTATTGGACGTAATAGTCTTGCGAATAAACAGTGTAATGCTGCATAGCAAGAAATTCCCCGCCTTTAGGCGCGAGGGAGGACGTCAAAACTTGGTAGTTATAATGCATTCTAATCCAAAAATACTAATTGTGCGTTTATCATCTCTTGGGGACGTCATTCATACCTATCCTATGCTGTTTGATATTAAAAAAAACTTACCATATGCTACAATAGATTGGCTAATTGATGAAAGTTTTGTAGATTTATTACAATTAAATCCTTTAGTAGATAATATTATTAGTATTCCCCTACGTAAGTGGAAAAAAGATAAGCTATCATTGTTATATAATCTTAGAAAATGGCGCAAACAAACTAAAACGTATGATTATATTATAGATGCACAAGGGTTAATTAAAAGTGCTATTTTAGCCAAATGCTTTAATGGACTTATATATGGGCTTGGCATAAATTCTATTCGCGAAAAATTAGCATGCTTTTTGTATAATAAAAGTTTTGAAACTGGTAAGAAATTATTAGCAATTACTAAAAATCGCATACTTGCTTCAATGATTTTTAGATATGATATAGATACAAGATATGTCAATTTTGGTATATCAAATTTAAAAACTGTAGATAATGAGATAGCAAAACCGTATGTTATTTTTTTTCATGCTACATCTAAAGAAACTAAAAAGTATCCTAAAGATGATTGGGCCAAGTTAGCAATATATCTTATTAATGAGCATAATCTATCCATTGTACTACCATTTGGTAGCGCACAAGAAAAAATAGATGCTTGTGAAATAAAAAAACTTATTAATTCTGAAAATGTATATGTGCCAGATAATGTTTTTGATTATGCCAAATTAACAGATTTAATATCGAGTGCGGAATTTATATTTGGGGTTGATACAGGGCTAATACATCTAGCTAACGCTTTAAATAAAAAACTAATTGCGATTTATATTGATACTAACCCAGAAATGACTGGTATATTTGAATCTGATATTGCAAAAAATATTGGTAATAAAAATTTAACCCCAGTACTTAATGATATAACTCAATTGTTTGAGTCTATAATGAAAGTATAAAATGCGTATTATATATTCAATATTAATTTATCTAATTGCTCCATTTATCCCGCTATATTTAACAAAGCGTGCTAAAAAAAACTCAGACTATAAACTATTTTGGAATGAACGTTTTGGGTTTAATTTACAAAATAAAACGAATCATCCCATTATTTGGATTCATGCTGTATCAGTTGGTGAAACTAGAGCGGTATCTAAATTAATTGAATTATTAGAATTACAATATCCAGATTATAAAATTATGCTAACGCAAATGACCCCAACTGGTAGAAATACTGCTAAAAAATTATATCCTAATGCTTATTTGCATTATATTCCATATGATATGCCTCACGCAGTAATAAATTTTTATAAAACTTTTAAACCTGCTATTGGTTTAATTATGGAAACTGAAATATGGCCTAATTTAATTTATTATGCCAAAAAACTCCAAATACCTTTATTTTTGATTAATGCAAGGCTTTCAGATAGATCTTTTAGATCCTACTATAAAGCTCGTTTTATGATAAGACCAGTATTAAATAATCTAAAAGGTATACTTTGTCAAGATATAAACACGAATAATAATTTTAAACAACTTGGATATAGTGGCAAATTAGATATTATGGGGAGTATTAAATTCGATTTAACTGTAGATAAAAGTAATTATGTCTTAGCTAATTTTTTAAAAAGTACAAATTTTATACGTAAAATAATAGCTTTTGGTTCAACACGTAATGGCGAAGAACAATTAATTTTGGATGCTATGCCAACTAATTTTGAACACCTAATTATTATAATTCCACGCCACCCTGAAAGATTTAAAGATGTAGAACAGTTACTTATAAACAAAAATCTAAAATATCAGAAAAGAAGTGCCAATCAAGTTATTAAAAATGATACTCAAGTAATACTTGGGGATAGTTTGGGTGAAATATTCGCTTACTATATTATGGCGGATATTGTTATAATTGGTGGTAGTTTTTTACCTTTAGGTGGGCAAAATATAATTGAACCACTTTATGTACATAAGCCTGTAATTTTTGGAGCTTCGATGTATAATTTTATGCAAATATCAAAAGATGCTTTGGATACAGGGTGTGCTTTGCAAGTAAATAATATATTAGAGTGTTTTATTCTAATAGATAGATTATTAAAGGAACCAACAAAGTATAAAGAGCTATCTGATAATTGTAGTACATTTATCTCGCGTTATCAAGGTGCTTCACAAATTGTTATTGATCATATAAAAGCTTATGACTTGTATAATAATCGGGTGTGATTAAAATCTTACTCCCTGATATAACTATGGGGCCCATGTTCAAATTAAGTGCACCACTAGCTAAAATAGCCTAAAAATAAAAAA
>CAZJFO010000102.1:2072-2483 GCA_964545465.1 uncultured Neisseria sp. | reverse complement strand
TGTCTTTGGTGCGTTCTCGTACGGCTTTTCCGCGTTCTAAAACAATGGGTTTAAATCCAGATTGTGCCAAAATGAGTGCTGCAAAAATCCCTGATGGACCAAAGCCTATAATCACTGGGCGTGACGGTTTTGTATCTTCGGCGGCTTTTGCTACAAAGTGGTAAGAGGTGTCAGGCGCTACTTTAACGTGCGGGTCTTTTTTGAATTTAGCTAAAATTTTTGCTTCGTTTTTTACTTCGATATCGAGTGTATACACAAACAAAATTGCATGTGATTTACGTGCATCTACACCGCGTTTAAAAATGGCCATACTGATTAAATCACCGGCTGGAATGCCAAGTTTTTTAATCGCTGCAGCTTGAATGACTTCGGGTTCGTGATGAAGCGAAGTGGCATTTGCTAAAGGAAGTT
>CAZJFO010000102.1:0-2022 GCA_964545465.1 uncultured Neisseria sp. | reverse complement strand
AGGAGTAGCATAGCAATCGTTTGGTTCTAAATATTAAGTGGAAGTTGAAGCAATTTTTTAAGTAAAGGCACGGTGATTGGTTTTTTCTCTGTGAGTGACCATTCATCAAGTGCGTCTAAAGTGGCAATGAGATTTGGTAAGTCTCGTCGTAAATAGCGTAAACAATAATCGACCACTTCGTCAGGTAAATTCATGCCTCTTTCTGCCGCATGAGATTTGAGTGCTTGGGCTTTTTCTTCGTCGGTGAGAGGGTGTAGTTGATAAGTTAAGCCCCAAGCTAGCCGCGTAGCTAAATCATCTCGTAAGCCCATTTGGCTTGGCGATCCATTCCCTGTAGCGATCAACACACCTTGGCCTGCGCGCAGTTCGTTATATTGGTTAAATAAGTCAATTTGTGCTTGGTCGTTAAGGGTATGAACGTCATCGGCACAAACAAAAGGAATACTGTTTTGCTCAGCGAGCGCTTCAGCGTCCCTGCGTAGGGAGGGACGAGAAAAATCAGATAAAGTTTCTCAAGCGTGTGGACCCAGTTTTTTGCAGTTTTTGGTGCGATTTGCACATCTTCTGCCAAGTTGAAATAAAACGGTTATTACTACTAATGTTTAGCGCAGGACTGAGTGCTTCTTTAATGCTGTGCAATGCTTCAGCATTTTTACCTACGACAAAGTTATCGTGGCTAGGCAAAGCATGCGGCTGGATGTCGAGTAAAAGTTGTTTCATTTAATTGGGTAGACTATCTAATAAAAGCATGATGAATACTTAATTTTATCGCTGAGTCTTTTTTCGTTTAGTCGTCATTTAGGTTAAAATTCGGGTATTCCAAAAACTACCGTGATGCTGGGGTAGATATTGAAGCAGGTGATGCGCTGGTAGAGCAGATTAAGCCTTTTGCTAAACGTACGATGCGCCCTGAAGTGTTGGGTGGTATTGGCGGCTTCGGATCTTTATTTGAAATGCCTAAGAAATTCAAGAATCCAGTATTGGTTTCTGGTACGGATGGGGTAGGCACAAAACTAAAACTCGCTTTTGAATTAAATAAACATGATACCGTTGGTATCGATTTGGTCGCGATGAGTGTCAACGATATTTTGGTTCAGGGTGCTGAACCATTGTTCTTCTTAGATTATTTTGCTTGTGGCAAATTGGAAGTTGGGACTGCTGCACAGGTGATTAAAGGTATTGCGCAAGGCTGCGAACAATCAGGTTGCGCTTTGGTTGGTGGCGAAACGGCGGAAATGCCAGGCATGTACCCAGCAGGCGAATACGATTTGGCAGGCTTTGCTGTAGGTTGTGTAGATAAAGAGAGCTTAATTACAGGTAAAACCATCTCATCAGGTGATGTGGTGCTTGGTTTAGCTTCAAGTGGCGCTCACTCAAATGGTTATTCACTTATTCGTAAGTTAATTGCGAAATCTGGTATTGATATGGATGCAGATTTCCACGGTAAACCATTTAAAGATGTAGTAATGGAGCCAACACGTATTTACGTGAAATCTTTATTGAAGCTCATTGAAGCGATGCCAGTGAAGGGTATGGCGCATATTACAGGTGGCGGCATTACAGAAAACGTGCCGCGTGTGTTGCCAGAAGGCTTAACTGCAGAAATCAAAAAAGGTAGCTGGGATATGCCTGCTTTGTTCACTTGGTTGCAAGCACAAGGTAATGTGGCTGAAAGTGAAATGCATAAAACATTTAACTGCGGTATTGGCATGGTGGTGATTGTGGCTAAAGAGCAAGCATCATCGGCGATGGCTTTATTGAAAGCGGAAGGCGAACAAGTCTTTGAGATTGGACATATTCGTGCCCAACAAGCTGGCGAAGCGCCAACAGTTGTTGTTTAAATTTGCCAATATGAAGCTTAGGTTATTAGGTTTGGCTTTGTTGGTGTTGGCAAGCAATGCGTTTGCTGCACCAAAGCAAGTCACGCTTACTTATCAAGCGATTCGTAATGACAAACCTTTTGCGATCGTGACCGAGACTTACCGTCAGTCAGGTGATCAATACAAAATTGAAAGTGTGACG
>CAZJFO010000101.1:2364-2592 GCA_964545465.1 uncultured Neisseria sp. | reverse complement strand
ATTTTGCAAATTAACCAAAGAAAACTATAAAGAAGCACCGATTGGGAAAAAGCTAGAAGATAAAACTTTATATTTATTGGATCAATATTTAAATCCCGTAGGTATAGGCATGGTGGGCGAATTATATATTGGAGGAGAAAGTCAGGCTCGAGGATATCTTAATAAACCCGAGTTAACAGATGAAAAATTTATTGTTAACCCCTTTCAAACACAGGAAGAAAAAAGGTC
>CAZJFO010000101.1:0-2354 GCA_964545465.1 uncultured Neisseria sp. | reverse complement strand
AGGTCTAATTACAACTCCAGACTATATAAAACTGGAGACATTTGCCGGTTCTCAAATGATCTGGATTTAATTTATATTAACCGTACTGATACACAAATTAAGATCCGAGGACACAGAATTGAGATAGGAGAAATACAGCAAGCGATGCAAGAGTATCCTGAAATTGATAAAGCGCTAGTTACCATTTTAAATTCTTCAAGTGAAGATAGCGAAAATAAAGCGTTAATAGCTTACTACACCTTAACAAATGAAGCTTTTCAAAACGATGCAGCGGACTTTGTTAATACCTGGCATGGCGTCTACCAGGATAATTACTCAATCCTTAATCAAGAAAATAATAAAAGCGATTTTATAGGCTGGAATACCCGTTGGCGGATAACTCTTATTAAAGAAGTAAATTTATGTCAATCGAGGGTAATATTTCCCCTCTCCCTTTATTTTAGGCAGCACTATCTTGTGTAAACTGGTTGGAAGCCATCATAATATTTAAAATATTACATTTGAAAATAATTTCGTTATTTTGAGCTTGAACGGTTCTAGCCGATAATTTATCTGAGAACGTATTAACAAATCTACTCATGGTAGTTTCTACTCTATTTCGTTCCCAATAATTATTCTTATTGGCCCAAGCGTGAATACCCTTTTCTTGATAATACGTAACCTGTTTATTCCGTGCAATGACATGGGGTTGATCTGATTGAGTAACTACAGCAGTATTTTTAGGTGGAACTATTAAATCAAAGCCATCATTTATAGCTCTAGCATATGCATTAAATGTATCGTAAGCACCATCGCCCATAACAGCACTAGGTGTATCAGGTAATCCATTAATTAAGTGGTTATACATCTCTGGATCTTGAACGTCATCAGCAGTAGATTCTACTGCAAGGATTTGCATACTTTCATTATCAATAGCAATATGCATCTTGACCCAATTTGCTCTATCTCTTTGTTTATGTTTCTTACGATTCCACTCACCTTGTCCGTGTATCTTAAGGCCAGTAGAATCAAGACTTACAATATATCCCGCTTTAGAATTAGATAATCTTGGTAATTTAATTTCCATAGATAAAGATCGGGCATTAATTGTTGTACGATCAGGATGAGAAAGATAACTTAAACCTGATATAATTAATAGGCTTTTTGTAAATCCTTCTAATGCCCGATAATTAAGTCCAAGCAAATATTTAATTCCCATCAAATCTTCTATACACTTATTTGTATATTTTTGTTGTCCACCAGGTTTCTTTGGAGCATTCGGATCAGGATACCATGACTTTGCAATCTCTGGACTTATATACAACAGTAAGTTACCTCGCATAACAGCTATACTTTCATATGCTTTCCAGTCACGTTGATTTATCGATTTTATACCCATTATCATCACTCCAAATTGATCTTTCTAAATATATATTTTAAACTATTTTACAGTATTCATTATAGATTTTTGGAGTTATCCGCCAACGGGATCACCAGGTGGAAAGCTTCGCAATCTCATGGTGAATAAGTTCCAAACTAATGGATTATATGCATTTGCCAATAAAACCGGTTATTGGGTAAGGAATATCGTGGAAAATCGTATTGGAGCTGTAAAACAGCAATTTGGCTCTAAACTTAAAAGTAGAACCGTGTCTAATCAAATAACTGAATTAGCTATTAAGTCATCTATTGCTAATGATTTTACTAAAATGAGCATGGAAAACGGTTTAAGAGTGTGTTAATATAGCCGAATACGGGGTAGATATTGCTCAAAATCAATCTAATATATTAATTACGCAACAACGCGTATAATTAATTTCACATTTTTTCAATACATAAGAACGTATGCTTTTTGCAGTCGGATGGGTTGTGGTTGATAAATGCTTGATTAGCTCAACCTCTTCCCTAGGTGTCAATTTACATAATGTGCCACCTTTGGGGTCGTGGGATATCTTATCCTTCTTTAAATAATCACCTATGTAGTTATAGGTAGATGATTCGCTTATCTTTAGAATGTTTGCTATATCAGAAACATCATGACCTTCATCATAAGCCAATATTGCACATAGACGAGTCTTTTCATCCACATTTCTAGTTATGCGTACTAATTTCTCATATTCAGCACGTCTGCCAGGTAATAATATTTTATTCATAGCCATTATTATAAAACAAATTAGGTAACTTTAGTCCAACTTTCAATTACGAGCAGTATATTAAAGTTAGCCACACTGGAACTGGCAGATGCATTGATAATGTTTATATTGAACGATTTTGGCGGTCAATTAAGTATGAAAAAGTTAATTTAAGTGAATTTAGTACAATTGATGAGTTAGAAAGTATTATTAATAAGTAATTGTTTTTCATGGCCGCAAAGA
>CAZJFO010000100.1:978-2818 GCA_964545465.1 uncultured Neisseria sp. | reverse complement strand
ATACCTTTCTTTAAAAATATAACTATCTTTGGTTTTAATCAACACAATTTTACAGCATACACTTTAATTAATCCTATTATAACAAGATTTACCCATGATACATATGATTATGCACAAAGTAACGGTATCATGCAAAATCAAATGACATTAGATTATGAAACTGTGGTTTATAATGAGGGTGCAATAAGTGGAAAAGCACCGGGTGATATTGTTACTGGATTTGGTTCAGAAACTAACTATGATAGAACACTAAGTCCCATAGCAAGACCGGGTTCTCAACAAAATATATTAGGTCAGGGAGGCTTAATGAGTGGTATAGGTGGCGCGGTTAGCAGCCTAAGGGATGGAAATATTTTGGGTGCAATTCAAGCAGCAGGTACATCATACAATACATTTAAAAATACTAATCCGTTAAATATAGCAAAATCAGAAGTGTTGTCAGGTATAACTAATGCGGTTCAAGGTACTCCTAATAGAAATTTAAATGTATCTACCCCTATATTTGGTGCTACTCCATCAACTACTGGTACTGCAAGTTCTCCACCTATTGCCCAAGCATCGCCCGCTGTGCCAAATTCTAGAAACGCCGGCTTACAAATATAAATACAATTATGGCAACTATATTAGATCATCGTACATCATTGGATCAAACCGTTAGAATTTTTGATTCGTTTTACGCCTTTAACTTAATTATTAATGCAAGTGAATATGATGTAGTACGTTCGTTTTTTGTTTCAGTATGTGAAACAGTTAACATTGCTGAAAATTTTACCGCTGTGTTTTTTAGGATTTCACAGGAATTACAAATACCTGCTACTGACTTACTAGCATTAATAAAGGGTAAGAAAAAGATGGAGATAAATCAAACGTTAGCCTATTATCTAAATAGTTTTAAAAGCAAAACTTCATTGTACGGTATAGCTATAAAACCAAAATCAAATCAACCAGTAGCACGTAACATAGTGCAATAATTATGGCTAATTATGCACAGGGTATATACACTCCCAAAAACCCACAAAAATATGTAGGTAAACATAATCCTAAGTATAGATCGGGATGGGAATTAACATTTATGACCTTCTGTGATACACACAAGAATGTAACACATTGGGCTAGTGAATCAATGTCAATTCCGTATAGAAGTCCGTTAGACGGTAAAATTCACAGGTACATTCCAGATTTCTTTGTAGTGTATCAAAACAAATATGGAAAACAAATTGCCGAAGTTGTAGAGATTAAACCCAAGAAACAAAGTTTAATAGAAAGTCGCACAGCAAGCGCAAGAGATAGAGCGGTAGTTGCTATCAATCATGCTAAATGGGCTGCTGCAAATGCATATTGCAAAAGTCAAGGATTTTCATTTAGAGTCATTACAGAAGATGATCTTTTCCGCAACGGAACTAGAAAATAATTATTTAGATTTTGCTAATCTAAACAGCATCAAAGTATTAATTACATACTTGCCCGGATCAAATTGCCACCACTCTGAACCAATACGATAATCTCCCGGTCTTGCATGATGATTGTTATGCCAACCTTCACCAAATGTCAAAAATGACCACCACCATACATTGTGACTAGAATCTTTTGTATCTACTGGACGATTACCAAATATAGGATCATGGTCAATCCAGTTACTAAAACGTGAAGCAATTGTATTAAAGAATACTGGAATTAAAAACAAGTAAACTGCTACAACTGGATTGATTAAAAATAATCCTATTAGTATTGATAGTATCATTAGAATATAGTATTCATGCATAAAGCGTTGAACAGGATCATTGATAATATCTTTGACTAGCCATTTGTTAAATGGTCCACCATAGTTACCTACAATAGC
>CAZJFO010000100.1:0-968 GCA_964545465.1 uncultured Neisseria sp. | reverse complement strand
TGTCGGCATAGATATGATGCGCCCGATGGACGAATACCCACCCTACACTACTACCAGTACACCCGATATTACCAAAAAAACTAAACAAACGTTCCAACGGTTTAACTAATTTATAAGAACGATGTGTTAGTAATCTATGAAAAGTTACAGTAATACCTAAACATGTGATTAAAAAATATCCAAATAAAGACAACAACCAATACTCAACTCCGGCTGGATTTAATATGGCCCATGAAAATGCAATCAATGCTAGTACCTGCATTGCAATAAAAAACCATTCTCTTGGATACCATAACGATTTTATATTTTTAGATAACATATTAATTCCTACTTTTATATGTGTATTTATCAACTTTTTAGCAACTTAAATTATAAAGGTCAATATACTACTAAATACAAACGTACATGGTTTACTAAGGAGAATTAAAATTACAAAAAAGTTAGAAGAATTATTTGAACTCGACCAAAATGAAATAGATGGCTTAGCAAAGCCTACCCCAGAAAATGCACAAGAAATAACCACTGAAGCATTAGATACACTATCAAAAATAGAGCAAGCGTTACCTCAAGTACGTGGATTAGACGCTGCGGACAATGAGATGGATGGGCTAGCTGAAATGGCACAATCTAGCTATAAAGATTTGATGGACCTAGGGATGCAAGTTGATAGCAGATATGCTAGCGAGATATTCAATGTTGCTGGAACTATGCTTGGCCATGCTATTACTGCAAAGACTGCTAAACTAAATAAGAAGCTAAAGATGATTGATTTGCAGTTGAAAAAAGCACAATTAGATCAAAAAGAAGCAAACAGAGATAAAGAAATTGAAGCGACTCCTATAGGTGAGGGTAGAGAACTTGACCGTAATGAGTTGCTTAAGATGTTGGCAGCAAAATCCGACTAAAAAGATAAATAATATATACAGGAATAAAAAATGCGAAGCCTTAAACAATATATCATGGAAAGT
>CAZJFO010000099.1:1448-2857 GCA_964545465.1 uncultured Neisseria sp. | reverse complement strand
ATCATAACCTTACAAGACTATCAAATGTTGGAAGGGTAAAGCCGCTAAATTTTGGGGCCTTACACAACGGATACGAAGCTTTTAATGGTTTTTTAGATGATATAGGGATTTGGGGAAAAGCATTGACAAAGAATCAAGTAGTTGCTTTACACTTGCCATTGCCATCAAATATTGTTGCAGATGGATTAATAGGATGGTGGCCATTTTCAGGTAATGCTTTAGACAGCAGTGGTAACAATCATCATGGAACTGTTTTTGGTACTCAATTAACTAATGATCGATTCGGATCTTCCCAAAAAGCATATGCATTTGGACAAGGTAAATACATAAATATTGATTCGTCAGATTTCATGGCTTTAGGTAAATCACCATATACAATTTCTGCGTGGTTTAAAACTGAAATGCTTAGTGATGGAAATATTTTGAGATATGATTGTGTAAGTTCCCCATGTATGTCAGAAGTAGGAATTTTATTAAGGATTGGTAGAGATTCGTCAAATTCACCTAGTCCAGGTAATTTGCAATTTTCAGAACATGATGGAACCGCCACAGTAACCATTGCTAGTCCATTGAGGTATAATGATGGGAAATGGCATATTGTAACTATATTAAAAGATACAATCAATATGACAGTCACTATGTTAGTAGATGGTGTAAATGTTAGTTCAAAAAAATTAACTAGAATATCAAATGTTGGTAAGGTAAAACCACTCAATTTTGGAGCCCTTCATTTTAATTATGAACCTTTTACAGGAAGTATCGATGATATTGGTGTTTGGAAAAGAACTTTAACGATTGATGAGGTTAAAAATCTAAATACAAAACCTGTTAATACTGGAGCAGTAGAGTTGGACTTAGTTAACAATATTCTAATATATCCAAATCCGTGCAAGGAATCATTGAATATAACATTAGATGATCATAGGTTTAACAATCAACCTCTTGAAATTGTAATTATGGATAGTTATGGAAAATTAATGATACAAAAAACTATTGAATCAAATAAATCTCGTATTGATGAAGTTGAATCGTTAAATCCAGGCATTTATTTTATTCGTTTAACTGACTCTAATCATTCAATTAGTGTTGTTAAAAAGTTTGTTAAAGAAAACAGCAAATAACTTAATACAATTAAATATCGTTAAACAGTAATTGACAAGTTTTTCTATAATAAAAACTTGTCAATTATTAAATTACATAAACTCTTAATCAACCCCAAATACCTGAGTTAACAAAGTTTAGGCGCATCAAGAACTTTGGCATTTTGTGGTGGAGTTGGAGTAGCCGGGGAGTTGTTTTTCAAATATTTTGTCAGGGTATTATGTATAGCGTAGGAGGTCTATTTTGTATTAGCTTCATTTTTCATCCGACAAAGCATGTCGCCAGGTATACCAACACGCTTGCAAGCT
>CAZJFO010000099.1:0-1438 GCA_964545465.1 uncultured Neisseria sp. | reverse complement strand
AATAGAGCTTATATAATCTTCAGTGATGTAAATTTATGCGGCTAATTACACCTGTAAATATTAATTTACACAGTTAACGTTACTAAATTTAAGTATAAAAAAAAGCCAACTTCATTGAAGTTGGCTCTGTAGGGTGTAATCGATTTCGTAGGTTAATTTTTAATATAAATTTTTGAAGTTGAAATTTGTTTACCATATTTATCAAATAAACCCAGAAAATAAACTCCAGAAGGGGTGTTTAACACGTCAAGCTTACCTGAATTAGTTTCAGCTATTACTTGACCTAGATTGTTAAATAGTCTTGCTTGAATAAATGTTGGTTTATCCGGGTTAATGTATATTTCCGATGATGTAGGATTCGGAAAAACTTTTATGCTGTTCACATCAATTGAATTTTCTGTGATTCCTGTTCTCATTCCAATTATTAGCGTGTCCGTTGTTATTTTTGAGTTAATGTAAATGGTATCGTGTTTATTCACGTATAAACTAAATAGTGCTGATAAAGAATCGTTTGTGCGTATAAGATTTAATGAGTCATTAACTAAATTATTAATAGTTAATCTTACCACTTTTGAAGTATCTGCACAATTAGATTTAGAAGCAATTAGTCTGAATAATTGGGCTTCATTTGAGTATGAACTCTTATTAATAATCATAGTCCTGGTATTAACACCTGAGTATAAATAGTTATTTGGTATATTAACCCACCCTAAACTTGCAGCATTTGATTGCCATTGATAGTTGTATACACCAATTGAAGTTGTGGCAAACGAGGCATTGCTACCTCTATTCACCGATAAATCTGAAGGCTCTTGTATAAATGCATAGGCGCATGATGAATCTACTGGAGAACCTCTGTAGTTTTCAAGTGCACCAATATCAGGATTAGAGCCAACAGGATTTGGCCTTTGATTATTATTATAGTCTTTATTTTTACTGTAAAACAAGCTAGCAGCGCCTATAGCTGCAGATTGATTTGACAGTTCAAAATTAATGGTATCGAATATTAGAGGATTTAGGTTTAAATTATTATTACCCCAAATTACGCTTCCTGGTCCGAACTTTTTGATGCCATTTAATCCATTTTGAACTATTGAGTAATCAATATCAATAGAATCTTTAATCTCATATAAAGAAAGTGATGAGGAGTCGTGTCCCCAAATGATGGAGTTCCTTACGAATGCTTTAGCATCCGTTTGAACATGTATTCCCCTGCTTATGTTTCCAGGGCCTAAATTCTGTAAAATGGTAGAATTATTAATATTTATTCTTGCGCCTTCGCTCGCCTCCAATACACAAGATCTTCTATTATCTAAATGCTCAATACCAGAACGATTTTTATAGAATATTGAATTATTTATACTAGCAACCCCTCGCCAAATCTGGAATCCTGATATATTATCACTCACCGTATTATTTCTAATTTTACAGTTGTCAA
>CAZJFO010000098.1:0-3017 GCA_964545465.1 uncultured Neisseria sp. | reverse complement strand
TACTTTTTTCTTGCGTTTTTTATGCTCTCGACGTAGGTATTTATAAAGATCTCCACCTGAGGCACTATCATCATAGATCCATTGATACAATGTCTCAAGACTTGGAAGCTTTATATCAGAAGGTAGCTCTTCTCTAAGGCGGAGTAATACTGCATTAGGCGACCAACCTCCATCTCGTGAATAAACTCTAAACATTGACAGGATTGACTCCTATTGCTCCTTGTTGTATTTATAATGCGTATTGCCAATCGATACTGAATTTAATTTATTGCATTTCGTACTTGAATTCGGGTTCTCCGAAGAATTATGCCTTAACTATATTTTGTAATATCTTAGAAGATATGGGTAAAATACACAAATTACCTCTTGTTTAGTCAAGCTAGAGTTAATTTATAGTATTAATTAATCTTTATGAAAGTTTTACAATATGAAAGTTAACTTATTATCGGTTCTCCTAGGTTTTGTTACCGTGTCACATGCTACTAACTTAACAATAACAAATAATCTCAATACTAGTTCAAGCATAACAGATGTAAAATTTCGAATTGGATCTCCTAAAAGTGGACAAGAGTTTGTCAAACTAGGTGACATCGAAAGTAGTTCCAATGTACTACAATCATCTTATACAACCGAGACTAGCCAAAACATATCAAACAAGGCTATAGATATTAACGGAGATTATAAGGTCCCAGTATTTTTATTATTCACTGTACCAGCGGATACTTTTAAACATGATCAACCAAAGCTATTCTACACAACTATGTTTTTGCTGGATCCAAATGAAGTAAAGGATAACATTGATGTTACTTTAACTAAAACATCCAATAATGATGAAAAAGGTAATCTGCTTTTATCCGCAACTATAAATAACGACAAAGTGACTACTACTATAGCGTACCCTAACTTAACAAGTTCAACACATGATTGGGCTACTACCTGTGGTGATATTGGAGTTTGGGCAGGTGTTGGCGGATGCACTGTTTATACAGACTATTTATTTGGAGACAAAGGGCTTTATTTAGTAATGGCAAATGCTATTGGTATAAGTGGGATGGCTGGTAATTTTAGTAGCAATTACAGTCTTGAGGAGTTAGCTAAAATTGTGCATGGTACAGGTGGGAACACGCTACAATCTAATTTTGGAAGTTATGTGTTTTATTCCCATGGCGACGTTTGGAATGGTAGCGAGCGAGTTGCTTGGTTTAATGGTGGCAGCTATTATGGTGGTTTTGGATATGCTGGTGGGAATAGTGTGTTCTGTGATCCTAAAGGAGATCCAAAAGATTGCCAATTAGTAGCTTTAGTCAATAACAAAGAATCTCAATATTAGTTCAAACATATAACAGATGTAAAATTTCGAATCGAAACCCCTCTCAAAGTGGAGAGGAGTTTGTTAAATTAGATGATATGAAAAGTAATTCTAATATATTATAATCATCTTATATAATCGAGAGTAGCCAAAATATATCAAACAAGGCATAGATATTAATGGAACTTATAAAGTCACAGTGTTTTTATTATTCACTGCAGAAATACGTGGTAACCTAATGTTATTATTAATCATGCTTAAAACAAGCAGAAATTGCAGAGTCACTATTTTTTTAATTACATTTTTTACTTCATGTTTGTATGGATGTAACAGTGGTAGCACTAGCATTATTAAATTTTATGATAATAAAGAAATAACAGCATATTCGCTAAATAAACAAATTGGTAGCATAACTGATCATAAAATCTCAGTAACCATGCCATTTGGTACCAATGTAACTAACTTAGTAGCAACATATTCAACAACTGGGAAGAATGTGACTATTAATAGTAATCCACAAGTATCTTCAATTTATTATGATTTTCATGCTACCCTTTGCAATAATACTGATTCTGACGAGTACCTATGGCTTGACTCCTTGAGCCAAGATTCGAATCATTACGATCATCGATTAAATGTTTTTGATACTCATGGAAAAATTATTCTTAGCCATACGTGTACTGAAACTCGAACAATAAATAATGATTTAAGAACGGAATATACTTATGAATTGCGTACAAAAGATCTTATTTCTCTATTTTCTGGAGATCTGACTGTTGATTATACATCAATCAAAAATAATTTTGTTAGTCAGGATGCGTTTCTAACGTTCAACCTTGAGAGTAATAAGACGTACGGACCTACTTTTGAATCTATTGGACAACCCCCTTATGGATCTGTCGTCCAGACTTTGTCGGTTTTCAATTGATTTAGATTAAGTGATTAATATATTTGATACTTTAAAATATGGGGCACTACATTGGCTCATTCCTGATTCTAATGCGACCAATCAATAAAAATGATCCAGCTAGTAGAGATAAATTAGCTAACGCTTATGATGCAATAGTTGTTGAAGACATTAATATGCGAGATATGATCCAGTCCCTAAACCTGGGAAATAGTTAGCAGATAATTTTTGGGGTATTTGTAGGTACAGCGCAAGAAATATCGCTAGAACCCAAATTCAAGTACAAAACACAATAAAATATAGGGGTACTCTCATAATAATACGCACTCAGGTGTGAAATGCGAATTCATCAAAAATTGGAGGACAAAATACGAATTGGTGACTTTGAAATTGACACTATAGTGTAGCAGAAATACTGGAAAAAATTGTTTATTAACAATGGTTGACCGTAAAAGCAAACTAACCTTTATTAGAAGAACTAAATATAAAAGTGCCATGGAAATTCAGACTGCGATTGAAGATATTTAGTTAAACAGCATTCTACCCATAAAGACTTTAACTTCTGATAATGGAACCGAACTTGCTAACCATAAAAGTATTATTATCAATATTGGTTGTGACTTCTATTTTGCAAGACCGTATTGTTATGACGCGAGAATACCACGTACAGAGTTCTACGATAGTTTGGCGGAGAAGTTCCACTGGTTTACTGACTTGTACTAATAATATTAGGTTATGTATTTAGACAACCCCAATTAACAAATTAAGTGCACCAGGTACCAAATGTTACGTAGTTAAACA
>CAZJFO010000097.1:1719-3071 GCA_964545465.1 uncultured Neisseria sp. | reverse complement strand
AGAGCTTAAATCTGATACGGATATACAAATACTCAACACTTTCAATAGGGTAAAAAACTTACTAAATCACAATAAATATGATAGTGTTTTTATTGCAGGTGACTTCAATCTTCCGTGTATTAAATGGAACAACGGTACTGCCTTTGTGGAATCTGGCTTCAACTATGATCTTTCAACAGAGGTTGTGGAATCTCTAATGGATAATAACTTTTCTCAAATGATCGATTTCCCAACTTTCATAAGTGCTACCGGATCATCCTCAAACACTCTTGACTACTTCATTACCGACCAGCCAGTAAGAATACAACACATTAGTCAATCCTCGCCTTTAGGTAATGCACATCAGCTCCATGTTATTATTAACTGTGAATTCAGGTTAAAGAACCCGATCAACTCCAAACAGTTCAACTCCAAGGCTTTCAACTACAGAAAAGGTGACTATATCTCTTTCAACAACTTCATCTCAGAACACAACTGGGTTTCCATACTAAATAAAAATGATAATGTCAATAATAACTTCAACGCTCTCACCAATATTTACAACACAGCATGTAATAGCTTCATCCCCAAGATCACAATAAGCAACAACAGAAAATGTCGCTCACCATGGATGACAACCGAACTACTAAAGTTACTCCAAAACAAAAAGCGCCTGTATTACAAGAATGTGTCTATGTACTGGAAAAACGCTGAAATCGCCTTTCAATTTAAAATAGCCAAGAAACTTTTAAAGAAAGCTATCAAAGCTAGAATACTTGAATACGAAATGCAACTCGCCACTGACAAAAAAAATCCGAAAAGGTTATTCTCTTATATAAATTCAAAACAAAAGATCTCATCCGCAATCAATTCAATATTAACCAGCGACGGTACACTATCTACGGACCGTAAAGTTATTGCTGAGAGTCTAAACCAACAGTTTGCTTCCGTGTTTGTCAACGAACTTGAAAACGAGTCATTACCCGAATTCCGTAGTAGAACCAACGTGTCAATTGATTCTGTGACAATAACAGCCAGCGAAGTGTTGAAACATCTATCTTCTGTTGATCCAAATAAAACTCAAGGTCCGGACGGATATCACCCACTTGTGCTTCGAAAAGCCGCCTCATCTCTGTACGTCCCGATAACCATTATTTTCAATCAATCGTTGGACAAAGGCGAACTCCCGCAAGCTTGGTTAGATGCAAATGTAACACCGCTCCATAAAAAAGGCTCTAGATTGGACCCTGCTAACTACCGGCCCATTTCACTCACATCAGTGTTGGTCAAAATCCTCGAAAAGGTGGTCAAGTCATCAATTATGCAGCACTTATCACAAAACAAACTACTATCTGAAGATCAACATGGATTTG
>CAZJFO010000097.1:633-1709 GCA_964545465.1 uncultured Neisseria sp. | reverse complement strand
GTTATTTATAAATCCGTCGACGATTTTGTAAATATTATATTATTAATATTATAATAAATATTATATTATTTAAATCAAAGAGCTTGCGTCACAAACTTGTTAGAAACTAATGATTTCCTCACTGCCCATTACGCAGATAAAATAGCCACTGACCTAGTCCTTTTAGATTTTGCAAAAGCCTTTGATAAAGTACCGCATAGGCGTCTCCTACTCAAATTAGAAAGATATGGCATTCGTGGTAAATTACTTAACTGGATCAAGGCCTTTCTGTCTAACAGGAAACAAAGGGTCTGTCTTGGTAGTAGCTCATCAGGTTGGATCCCAGTCACTTCTTCAGTACCCCAAGGGTCAGTCCTAGGACCAACTCTATTCATCATATATATCAATGATCTTGTAGACGTGATCTCGAATCGTGCTATTCTTTACGCCGACGATACAAAGATACTTAGCCCAATAAACGGAAACGATGATGCTGCAGCTCTTCAACTCGATATAAACTCAATTATTAGCTGGACGAACAAATGGCTCATGAAACTCAACATTGATAAATGCAAAGTGATGCATTTCGGCAAGAACAACAACCAGCATGTTTATACAATGAATGATTACGACACCAACATGCCTATTCATTTGTCGACAACTGATGCCGAAAGAGATCTTGGTATCCACATCACTTCCAATCTCAAGGTTAGCCACCAATGCAAAATTGCTGCAAATAAAGCCAACTTTCAACTAGGCCTCTTGAGGAGATCATTCATATCCAGAGATCCCACCTTGTGGAGAAAACTCTACATCACTTATATACGCCCACATCTCGAATATGCAATCGCGGCGTGGAATCCCTGTTTGTTTCAGGATACTGCAGTGCTTGAAAAAGTACAAGAAAGAGCAACCAGAATCCCACCAGCCCTCAAACGATTAGATTATAGGACACGCTGTAGCACACTAGGCATCACAACACTCAAACAAAGACGAGTAAGAGGTGATATGATACAAAAGTACAAATTTCACCAACGTTCGACAACGAGCAAACAGACAGGGTATTGATAGAGGTCTCTTAGTTAGAGAAATAGTTA
>CAZJFO010000097.1:0-623 GCA_964545465.1 uncultured Neisseria sp. | reverse complement strand
GGGGGCAGTGACGGAAGGGGTCAGTTAAAAAAAGACTTGTGACAATTACCGAATTGGGTTTTGGGTCTGGGCCCAGAAATCAGAGATCAATTCGGGTTGTATTTATTTGTTAAATCCCTGTTTGTTTCAGGATTCTGCAGTACTTGAAAAAGTACAAGAAAGAGCAACCAGAATCAATGAATAATTAATATGATACAAAAGTACAAGTTTCACCACGAACTAGAAAAGATAAAGTGGTTCAGGAGTCCTGTTACACGCCGACAACGAGCAAGTAGACAGGGTATTGATAGAGGTCTCTTAGTTAGAGAAATAGTTAAGAATTGTGAGGAGCGCTTTCATTTTTTCAACAACAGGGTCCCAAATTACTGGAATGTTCTCCCAGACACACTAATAAATACCCTTCCAATTGAATCCTTTAAAGCTGGACTTGATCGGTTCCTCCCTACTCTCAGGCAGTGGGTGAATCTCTAAACATCTCTTATCTTAAAAAAAATCCCTATTGAATTTCCTTAAGCAATAGTAGCTATGGCGGGCCTCGTCATGTGGCTCGTTTCGTGGGAAATCCCGCGCCGCTACTCATTTACTACTACTACTACTACTATCTTATTCGATTGATAACTAGA
>CAZJFO010000096.1:0-3451 GCA_964545465.1 uncultured Neisseria sp. | reverse complement strand
AGGTCTAACCGAAGCTTGTAACAATGAAAAAATATTAGTTATCCCGCCAAAGATAAACGAAAGTGTGATAACAGACATTGGGGAAAGTGCATTCTACCAGAATAAAAAGCTTCAAAGTGTAAATATGCCCTCAGTGGAAACTATTGGTAGTCGTGCATTCACTTACTCTATAATTAAAAGTGTAAGCATGCCCTTGGTGACAACTATTGGGGTTGGTGCATTCTCCGACACCAACCTCAAAAATGTAAGCATGCCCTTGGTGACAACTATTGGAAATGGTGCATTCGCCATGAATGGTAAACTTGAAAGTGTAAGCATGCCTTTGGTGGAAAGTATTGGGAAACTGGCATTCGCATTTAACAAGAACCTTACAAGTGTAATAATTAGTAATCCAGAATTAATTGATTCTTATACATTCTCGTTAACCCCATTCGAGAGTAATACTAATTACACTTGTGTTGAACTTAAGGATAGTAATGATAATAAGCGTTATCATAAATGTGAAATAAAGAACCCCCGATGAAAATGCATCAGCTTATTAATTCGTGACTGATGCTACACACTTAGTGGATTTACCAAATCTACTGCATATTAATAAGTTTCAGGGAGGGGGGCGAATATGAATTAAAAAGTCATACATTGGGTGTTATAATCTGGTATAATACTATCTTAATTTGAACCATTATCATTATCAGATTAAAATATGCAGCAAACTATTATACCTTCTTTTTTAAATACCAAGCATTATGATTGTGTAAAGCTAAATTTATTGTATATTTTATCAATATTTACCCCAATTAATTTTATTATTAAGCTCACCATTTTTGGTGGGTTTTTTTTTAGGCATATACTCAATGACAAAACAACTTATATTAGATTTATTTGATAAAAATATCATAAAATTTGGTGAATTTACTTTGAAGTCAGGTAAGCAATCATATATCTATGCTGATGTTAGAAGTTCTATCTCGTATCCCCATCTTTTTAAGAATATTTGTGATTTATTTTATCAACAAATTAAAAATCTGAGTTTTGATTTTATCTGTGGTGTGCCTTATTCAGCACTTAGTTTTGCTAGTGGTATTGCTTATGCTTATGGTATTCCAATGCTCTTAAAACGAAAAGAAGTTAAAGCTTATGGAACAAAAAAGATTCTTGAAGGCGATTATGTAGATGGACAGAAATGTTTACTAATTGAAGATGTTATTACTACTGGAGCTAGTTTGCTAGAAACATCAGTTGTTCTCGAGGAGCATAGGCTTAAGATAACTGATATCTGTACCTTGATAGATAGAAAGCAAGGTGGAGTAGAGAATTTAGAGCAGCATGGTTATAAAGTGCATAGCCTGATTAATCTTCAAGAGATTATTGATGTGCTATATACTAATGGTAAGATTTCAGCTGAAGATAAGAAAAAAGCTGAGGATTTGATTTAGAGTAAAGAGCGTCGATTACAGTATTCATGGGGATAACGAAATGAAGCTTGCTTTGATGACACTCCTAAGTCATCCCACACCAGCTTTTTGCTGTTTCAACAAAAGCTTGAGAACTATGCACTAAAATTTAACAATAGGGGGAATTATGGATGAAATGAAACCAGCGAGACTGGTACTGCAAAGTGGTGAAGTGTTTACCGGATATGCACCACAATGGCAGAAAAATACAACTTTTGGTGAAGTGGTATTTAATACTGGAATGACGGGTTATGAAGAGGCTTTGACAGATCCATCTTATAGTGGGCAAATACTGATATTTACTTATCCAATACTCGGTAATTATGGTATATCAGACGGTGAGAACTTCGAGTCAGATAAAATCCATGTACCTGGGATTATTTGTCAAACAGTGTTTACTACTCCAGAACATCATAAAAAGACTAAAACTTTTTTAGACTGGCTAGAGGTGCAAAATGTTCCTATTTTAATAGGGGTAGATACAAGAGCTCTTACAAAAGTAATTCGTGAACATGGAGTTATTAATGGGGCTTTAGTCTTTGATGATAGTACTCCAAACTCTTTTCCAGATAGTATGGCATATAATCTTGTAGAACAAGTAAGTACCAAAGAAGTTACTACATACGGTAATGGTAAGTATAAAATAATCTTGGTTGATTGTGGTTTAAAGTTTAATATCCTAGATAGTTTATTGAAATATGATGTTACGGTTAAAGTTGTACCTTTTGATTATGATTATAGTAATGAAGTCTATGATGGAGTATTTTTATCTAATGGACCAGGAGACCCAAAGCTCTGCACAAAAACTATTAGTATACTAAAGAAGGTTCTACAAGGAACAAAACCGGTATATGGTATTTGTTTAGGTTCTCAGCTAATGAGTTTAGCTGTTGGAGCTGATACGTATAAACTAAAATTTGGTCACAGAGGTCAAAATCAACCATGTATTGATATTGATACAAAAAAGTGTTATTTAACTAGTCAAAATCATGGGTATGCAGTTGATGAAAAAACTCTACCTAAAGACTTTGTGGTTACTTATCGGCATCTTAATGATAATACTGTTGCTGGAATTAAACATATAAGTATGCCGTTTGTAGCGGTACAATTTCATCCGGAGGCAGCTCCTGGTCCAGAAGATACTCAATATTTCTTTAAAGAATTTATACAGCAAGTTAAAGAAGGAATGCGTTAATGAAAAATATTTTAATTTTAGGTTCTGGTGGTTTACGAGTTGGTCAAGCAGGGGAGTTTGATTATTCAGGTTCTCAGGCTATTAAAGCATTTAAAGATGATGGCTGTCGTACTATTTTGGTTAACCCAAATATTGCAACCGTCCAAACTGATAAATCAATGGCAGATGAGATATATTTTTTACCCTTAGAAGAAAAAATAGTTGCAGATATTATATCTAAAGAAAAAATCGATGCAATTGCTCTTGGATTTGGTGGTCAAACAGCACTTAATCTTGGGCTAGATTTATATAAAAGTGGGGTGTTAGCTAAATATGGTGTGAAGGTGCTTGGTTCTTCAGTTGAAACTATTGATAAGACAGAAGATAGGGGATTATTTCGGGATGCTTTAGAAGCTAATGATATTAAAACCCCCAAAAGTTTAGTAGCGGTATCTGTCACAGAGGCTCTTGAATGTGCAAAACAAATTGGCTATCCTGTAATGATGAGGTCAGGTTTTTCTCTAGGTGGGCTTGGTTCTAGTCGTGTTAATAATGATAATGAAATGGTTGATAAATGTAGTCAAGCATTATCAGGCGCACCTCAAGTATTGATTGAAGAATATCTAACTGGATGGAAAGAATTTGAATATGAAATCGTTCGTGATATGGCTGGCAATTGCCTGACGATTTGTAATATGGAAAATCTAGATCCAATGGGAATACACACTGGTGAGAGTATAGTTATAGCTCCAGCTCAAACCTTAAATAATAAAGAACATCAAAATCTTCGCAATGTTTCATTGAAGTGTGCAGGGATTTTTAA
>CAZJFO010000095.1:0-3505 GCA_964545465.1 uncultured Neisseria sp. | reverse complement strand
TAGCTGGATTTGAGCTTATGAAATCAGGTGCTTGCGGCAAGGTGATTCTTGACTGGGAAAACTAAAGGGGCTATAAATGCTTAAAACCTTTCTAGCGACAATGGTACTACAGTTTGGAGCAGTTGTTCTTCCTGGTGCTGATTTTGCAGTTGTATTTAGATATAGCATCACTAAAGGAAAACGTGCAGGATTCTTTTGTGCATGTGGCATTACAGTTGCGGTTATGATAAACACTTTAATAACCTACTTTATTGGTAGTACTTTATATTTCAAATATCATCTACTATATTTGAGTTTTATTGGTTGTGGCTTACTTTACTTATTTTATATTAGCTTTTCTTTAATCCGCAGTTTTTGGTTACTACATAAACAAGAAGCTCAAGATATATCTACAATTTCATCAAATATCAATAATAGCTCTTTCATTACCGGATTTCTAACCAATCTATCAAACATAAAAGCAATTGTTTTTTTTAGTGCTTTATTGCCACTTGTTAACAGTTTTAATATACCTTTTAAAATTTTAACTTGGTTTGGAATATCTTTTTCAGCTTTAGGGTGGTTCTCATTTGTAGCAATAATGTTTGGCAACAAAAAAATGCGCTTGGCATTTATGGCTAAAATTCATATTTTTGAACTAATAATTGGTATTGCAATATTCTTTTTTGCGAGTGCAATTTTTTATCAAGCTATATACAAATATCTCATACATTAAATTAATTTAAAAAGGTTTTATAAATGAACAAACATTTACTTTGTTTATTATTAGTAGTACTAATTAATATTACTAGCTGTAGCCAAAATAAAGAAGATATCACAAATACCCTCCTAGTTGATGTTAATGCAGAGCCTGCATCATTAGACCCCCAAAAAGCTGAGAATGCACAAGAATTTAGAGTTACCAATGACTTATTTGCTGGACTGGTTGATTATGACCAAACCAACAAACCAATTCCGGGGATGGCTTCATCGTGGGATATTAGTGATGATGGTAAAACTTATATTTTTCATTTAAGACCTAATCTACAATTCTCTGATGGTACACCTATTACTGCAAATGACTTTGTATATACTTATGAACGTTTAGTCGATCCGAAAACCGCATCCGCATATAATTTTTTATTATCTAATGTTATTAATGCTAAAGCCATTATGAAAGGCACCAAACCTATTAATAGCCTTGGTGTATCAGCTCCAGACCCACAGACTTTCATCGTAAATCTTGAGCATCCGATGAACGAATTTCTAACTTATATAACTGCTAATGGTGTGTCAGTAGTACCTCAAAAAACCATTGAGCAATTTGGAGCAGCTTGGACAGACCCTAAAAACATTGTGACTTCTGGGGCATATACTCTAAAAGAGCATGTAGTAAATGGCTACATTGAAGCTCAAAAAAACATCAATTACTATGATGCAAATAATGTACATATCAATAAAGTAAAATACTTTCCATACACTGATACTAACGTAAGCTTATCAAATTATAAAACAGGTAATCTGGATACAACTTGGAAAAATATCCCAATAGATCGATTTGCTTCAATTAAAGATGAATACAAAAACGAACTTCATGTAATACCTTCTGAAAGAAGTATTCATTTAAGTTTCAACCTCAAGCTTCCTAAATATGCAAATAATTTACAACTTCGTAAAGCTTTATCTATGGCAGTTGATAGAACAGTTCTTACCCAGGAAGTATTAAAATCCGGTCAAAAACCGCTCTATTCTATCGTAACACCAACTATTGAAAATGGAAAATATGCTGATACAAAATACGAATGGGAATCTTTACCACGTGATAAACAAATCGCCGAAGCTAAAAAACTATTTGCTGATGCAGGCTACGGACCAAAACATCCACTAAAAGTTTCAATTTCGACATATACAAATGATCAGAACAAAAAAATCTGTCTAGCTATTGCTGCTATGTGGAAAGCGGTACTCGGAATTGATACTACACTTGATATTAAAGAGGTGAAGTCATGGATTTCTAGTGGACGTAGAGGAGAATTTGATATTCGCTTAAGCACTTGGGGTGCTGACTATGATTCGGTCACTACCTATACCCCACTTTATCAATGTAGTAATGGTAATAATTTCTCTAATTATTGTAGTACTGAATATGAATCTAAAATTAATAATGCTCAAAATACTATTGATGCTACTGCCCAGACAAATGCTTATAAATCAGCTATCCATACTGTGCTTAATGATTATCCAGTAGTACCTTTAATAGAGCCAGCACAGCAGCGCTTAGTAAAACCTAGAGTGCATGGTTATCAAGATAACTATCTAGATAATATACAAAGCAAATGGATGACTCTTGATTATTGATAACTTTCAATCAAAATCACTAAGCTTAAGCAATTTATTTTGTTGCAATTTATCTTTGTATGGGAATGTATCGCAAAATAGCCACACTCAATACCAATACACCTCAATAGTAAGACAGACCATTATGTTTAAAAAATGAATGGTAGGAAAATTGTTCATGATTGTGAACCAACTATTAATGAGCAAAAGCTTACCGTTGTTCTAAATTATTATGAGAGTGTTGATACTTGGCATCCAACGCAATTTGATGATTTTGTATATAGTGGCATAAAGCCTATTTAAAAAGAAAGTAAAATGTTAAAAAAAGATTTTTTGCACAAATACGATGAAGATTGAAAATTAAAACCTAAATATTATTCGATGATTTTTTAGTTGAATCAACAAAATTGATTATGCTTAAAAAGCCAGCAATTAAAATCTCAGCCATGATAAAATATTTAAACAGAAACACTTATATTTTTCTTTACTCAACATAAATAAATATATTCCCTATTATTTCAGTATAATAAGTAATTATATATAAGAGCTTCGAAGTTTGATCATATCTAAATACCTTTTCTGCATGCTCTTTTATTTTATTCTTATCAAAACAAGATAATTTTAAGGCTTCAATAGTTGTAATTATACTTTGATTACGATCTCCAATTGTAATATCCGCCGAACCTGCGTCCTTGCCTTCTAAAGAATCCCCTACCCTAGGTTGATTATTAGTAGTAAATCCATAAATTGCAAGCCTTTTAGTTAATATTGCGACCATTATGTCATTATACTTGTTTTCGTGTAAAGAGCGCACTATATTAATTTTTTTAAGCATCATCTTTAATGTATCAATTAACTCATATAAAATAAATTTATTTAGAGTATTTTCAGGATTGATGGAATTTGGAACAGCTTGAGGGAGCCTAGATGAATCGAGGTGCGAAAGAACCTTACCCCAACTATATTTAATCAAGCCTTTCAGATAAAACTAAAAAATAAGTAGGAATTTTTAGGATGTTCATGTCATACCTCATGTAATATAATCTCTTTATTAATCTAATCTCTAGTTTGTCCTAATCTTTAGGAAGTAAATTCAATCGCTCATTTTAGTTTTAGCACTTGGCTTGTGATTATTCAGGATTGTGTAATTGTTGATGCTACTGTTGGTGGTGATACCCGTGCTGTGCAT
>CAZJFO010000094.1:0-3622 GCA_964545465.1 uncultured Neisseria sp. | reverse complement strand
TATTATAGACCATGTTGAACCAAGGTCTTTGCTTCTGTAGAGGCACCTTTTGGTTCCAATAAATAAATTTCTTTTTTTATCATTATACATAGCTAAAATTTTTTCATCTCCTCCTAGAAATCCAGTAGGTAACCCCTTCCAACTATTACCATAGTTAGTGCTTTTGTAAACTAATCTTGCTTCTTTTTTAATATAATATGGGGGGTAATCATCAGTTGAATCTATATTCACCGCTATTATTACAACAGAATCAAAAGTTATAATATCATATATTCTTGAGTGTTTTGGTAAACCAGTATTTGAAGAATTCCAAGTACTTCCAAAATCAGAACTTCTCAAAATACCTTCGCAATAATCTCCACCGATATATAAATATTTACTATTTGAATTAACACCTCTAATGTTTACAAATTTAGGTAATCTATCTACGGCAAGTGAAATCCAAGATTCGCCCTTATCTGCACTTCTAAATACAATGCCATTATTATACCATCCTTGTGCAAATGCAAACATATATCTATCATATTGATGAACTCTAGAAACACAACAATTCCAAATCCCATTATCAGAATTTTTCCAGTTTAATCCATTATCTTTACTTATCATTACATCATAAGCAAACGAAGAAGTAAATAATAAATCATTAAAGTTTGCAAAGGAATCAGGTGCCAACTCTGGATATTTTACTCTTTCCCACTGGGTAAAGACATTATATGAATTAATTAAAAATAAAATTGCAAGAAAAGCAAACCTCATAACTACTCCTAACATTTTATATAATGGGCAATTACTATGCTATTTAAACTAAAATGAAAGTAAAATTAGATAAAAACACATTGTCACTTTACCGTTAACTTTACTTGACTAATCTACTCATATGACAGCTTGTAAGAATTACATGTTTTATACTTAAGCCACCCATATTCAATACTCTCCCAAAGCATAGAAGGGCAAAGGGGCTAATCTCTAATTAAACGCACAGAAAAACCATCATGCTTACTACATGCAGACCTGTTTACTTTTTCATATTCTGAATAGATACCTCTACTCCAAGCACTATAACTACTATACTCTAAAGAACACCACCAGTAACCATATTCCTTTAAATTAGTAAACTCTCCGTAGCTTAAACATCTACCACCAGGAAGAGCATTAAATCCACTGCTATTATCTCCACTATTTATCCATCCACTAGAACTTTTTAACTTGGTTCCAGATAGCTCTGGTCCGCCCAAACTCTCAGTTAATACAGACCATTCAGCATCACTTGGAATATGATAACCAGCAGGTGCTAAACCTCTCTTATCATTAACTGCAAACCAATTATAGAGCTTGCCATATATAACACCATTTTTCGCATCAAAATCATAATAACACCATGCTCCTTCTTTCTTTGTTGTTGCATCCTGCCATTCCTCTGGAGTACTTGCTTGACGGATAGGTTCTCCATTACGATACGTACTTACTTCTAAGTTTTTAGCTGTCCAAACTTGATAGCCAATTTTAACATGTAATAATATTTCTGTAGGGAATATCGAAACATGAACAAGACTATCAATATCTGTTAAGGGAGTAGTAATTACACTGTTATCACTTTTATACATTTTTAACACTGGTAATGATTGATTTTGACTAAGAACATCAAGTGTATTCAATACTAGTAATAATATCAATACATATTTCATTATTATTGACCTGCCAAATGAATGAGGGGAATATTGAAAACTAAGCAAATAGAAAACACACAAAAATTAATCCTTTATGCACCGAACAGATAAGCCATACCTCTTGAAAAAATTATTTCTCCCAACTTTTGAATCATTACAACTCAGAATTCGAAGCCAAGCATAGTCTGAAAAATACTCAGTAGAACTCCACCAGTATCCATTTTCTTCTATTTTATAGAAATCACCGTAATTATAACAATAACCACCTGGTTTTCCGTTAAATCCACAACTATTGTCACCATTACCTTTGGTAGCCCAACCACTTTTGCTCTTCATTTTAAATCCTGCGATTGTTTTTTCCCCTAAAATCTCCAAAAGAATTGACCACTCATTATCACTTGGGATATGATACCCTGAAGGTGCTAAACCTCTAGAATCATTAACACAATACCAATTATACAATTTACCATAGATTTCACCGTTCTTGGGATCATGATTATAATAACACCAAGCTCCTTCTCCTTTACTTGCAGCGTCCTGCCATTCCTCTGGTGTTCGTGCATGTCGGATTGATTCACCATTACGATATGTGCTCACATCTAAATTCTTACTTGTCCATATTTGTGTACCTATAGCAATATCCTTATCTGTTGAATCCAAAACAATTAAATTAACATAGACAAGACTATCAATTTCTTTTAAAGGAGTAGTAATGACACTTTTATCACTTTTATACATTTTTAACACTGGTAGCGATTGGTTTTGACTAAATGCAGTAAACGTTGTCATTAATAGGAACACGAATGATAGGTTTTTCATATCTATAGCCCTAAAGTATAAAGAGATAAAATCAAATGGATAAATGTAGAAGTGTTAAAAAGAGTAATGTATTCCCAAAATGTTGGAAAGGAATTGTATTTTTTTAAATTATTCTCAGAGAACATTTTCTTTCAATCAATCTTTAATAAAATTACAGGCTAATCTTTAATGCAACGAACATACAAGCCATCACTCTTGTTACCGTGGTTCCTGTCTACTCTCAAACTATAAGAGTTCAGTCCTCGATTCCAAGCATCATCCGTACTGCTCTCTGAAGAACTCCAAAAGTACTCGTCTCCAGTAATACCGTTGAAATATCCACCATTATTACAGTAACCCCCAGGCAATCCGTTAAATCCACTAATATTATTTCCATTACCATTATTTTTCCATCCAGTTGTACTCTTCATCTTAAATCCCGAAGTTTGTTCTCCACCCAAATAATCTGTTAAAATAGACCATTCTGCATCTGTTGGTATATGATAACCCTTAGGTGCTAATCCACGTTTATCATTTACAGCATACCAATTATATAACTTTCCATAAATTTCACCATTTAGGGGTTCATGGTCATAATAACACCAAGCACCTTCTTGCTTCTCAGCTGCATCCATCCACTCTCCTCTAGTTCGTGCATAACGAATTGAATCTCCATTTTTATACTTGCTAACATCCAAGTTTTTAGTTTGCCATATTTGCGGACCTATCTTAACATTTTCTAATAAAGAATCTTGTTTATTTAGAGTGTTAAATTCAATCTGATTACTATACGATATACCCAGTTCATTATAAGCAAATGCTCTTGCATAATATTTTGTATTATTAGTAAGACTATAGATAGTATTAAAAAAGTTGATACTATCTTTCCAAGTACCATTATCGTTGTTTGCTGATACCGTTGGGTTTTGAGCTGTACTCCAACAAAATCCTATTTGACCAAGGGTGCCTTCACCTTTTGATAGTATTTTTGCCTCAAAGCGGGCAGAGGTATTTGTTATATTCTTTGCTTCTAATAAAGTTAGGTTTACTGGGACTATAGAAACATGAACAAGACTATCTATGTCTGTTAAGGGTGTGATAGTGACACTTTTATCACTTTTATACATTTTTAACACTGGTAGCGATTGGTTTTGACT
>CAZJFO010000093.1:0-3638 GCA_964545465.1 uncultured Neisseria sp. | reverse complement strand
CTAATAGATCTAAAAATTTTAAAAGGTCAGTTTCTTTTGATGCTTGAATCCACGAATAATCTATACAAACTTTTGAATAGTTTTTTAGCCCCATGATATAATATTGTTAAACATGTTAAACAGGAGAATACTATATTTAACCCTAGTCAATCTGATGTACGAAATTTCTTTTTTGACATAGTCGAAAAGGCAGAATTAGCTACCCCACTTACCGACCTTGAAAAAATCGCTTATAGCGTTATTTTAGAGCATCCTGAGTATAAATCAGTTCTTACTAATCGCACTAAGTACATCGATTATCAATGGACTATCGAAAATGGGGAGACTAATCCATTTTTACATTTAAGCATGCATATGAGTATTATCGAACAATTATCTATCGACCAGCCTCATGGAATTAAAGCACTGTATAGCGAATTATGTACTAATTTTAAAGATCCACATACAGGAAGCCATGAACTAATGGATTGCTTGGGAGAAATGCTGTGGCAAGCCCAATCAAAACGTACTACACCTGACATGAACATATATTTTAGTTGTATTAACCAAAAACTTGGTAAAGACTAATGTTTTGCTATGATGCACTATGCCATTATGAGGAAAATATTAAGCCAAACAAACTAAGGATTATAACTAGTACAGATTTAAGTGATATACCAAAACTTGCTACACTTAGAAATCAATACCCAAAATCTAAAATCGGATTTGGTATCCATCCATGGTTTGTGCAAAAAACCCCTATAGAAGAATTAAAAGCTTTAATCACCCAATATAAACCAGATTTTATTGGTGAAATTGGCTTAGATTACTTGCATCCTGAAGCTAAATTACAACAAGAAATATTTACTAAGCAATTAAATTTAGCTAGGGAGTTTAATTTACCTGTGATAATACACTCGATTCGGGCGTATAATGATGTACTGAGGATATTAAAAGCATATAAACTTAGTGGAATTATCCATGGATTTAATGGTCATAATATCATTGCTAAAGAGTTTACCAAGCTTGGTTTTTTACTAGGTATTGGAAGTAATATTAGTAAAAACTCTAAAATAACTCAGAGTATAAAAAATATCGGCATTAATAGCCTAGTATTTGAAAGTGACGCACCATTTAGCTCATCATTTAACAAAAATGTGTCTATAAGTGATGATACTTTTTTGTATGCTCAAATAGTAGCCAAGAAATTAGATATTAATCTTGTAGATTTAATTGAATATAGTAATAGTAATCTTCAAAACTTATTTAAGTGATGTAGTAAGAATTATTGAGACACAGAAAGAATAAATATGAATAAGAAATCACCTCGCCATTTAGCACGAAGCCTTGCTATTCAAGGACTATATTTCCATAAATTAAATAATACCAATCTTGATGAAATTGAAGAGTTTTTAAGTAAAAACTGTTTTGCTATTTATCCTATATCTAATTATGAATTAATGCATTTTTTACTAGATCAATGCATTACCAAATATGATGATATGCTAAAACTTTATACCAAGCATCTTAACCGTGATATTAATGAAATAACCCTCATTGAACAAATTATCCTAGTTGTTGCAGCTGTTGAATTAACTAATAGCCCAAGCGTCCCTGCTCCTGTTATTATTAATGAATCAGTTGAATTAGCTAAACTTTATGGAGCAGAAGAATCCTACAAGTTTATCAATGGCTTAGTTGATAAACTTGCTCGTGACCTAAGATAATAGGTGCTATAAATTAATCATGCAGATCGAACAAACACTGATTGATGAAATTATTCGTAAAAATGATATTGCTGAAGTAATAGGTAAATCACTAAAACTTAAGCGAAGTGGCGGTAATTATTTTGCCTGCTGTCCCTTTCATAACGAAAAATCGGCTTCATTCTCTGTTAATATTAATAAACAGTTTTTTCACTGCTTTGGTTGTGGAGAGTCTGGTAATGTAATTACCTTTGTGATGAAATATAATGGACTAAGCTTTGTAGATGCTATCAAATCATTAGCTGGTAGTGCAGGAGTTTATATACCTGAGAATAAAGTAACTATTTCTAAAGAACAAATAGCACAAAAAAAGGAACATAAACTAAACCTTGAGGGCAATATAAACCAAGTAGTTAATTATTATCAAAACAATCTTACTAATTCAGATATAGCTAGTAATTATCTAGCCAAACGTGGCTTACCAAAAACTATAGTTGACCAATTTATCCTAGGTTATGTACCAAATACACCCAACCCCTTATCGGGATTATTTAAAGATTATGCTACTAATAAATTCTTAATGGATGCTGGACTTGTTGTCAAAAATGAAGCTGGTAAAATCTATGATAGATTTCGCGATCGGATTATGTTCCCGATTAGAAATGTTAGAGGTAATATAATAGGTTTTGGTGGCAGGATTATTGATAAGGGTGAACCTAAATATCTAAACTCGCCTGAGACAGAATTATTTAATAAATCATTAGAGCTGTATGGATTATTTGAAGCTCAAAAGCAAATTAGGGATAAGAACCAAGCTTTCGTGGTTGAGGGCTATATGGATGTTATTGCAATGTTTCAATTTGGGATTGATAATGTGGTTGCTAGTATGGGAACTGCTGCTACTGATGAACAAATTAAAAAGCTCTTTCGACTTTGTGATGATATTTATTTTTGTTTTGATGGTGATAAAGCTGGACAAAAAGCTGCATGGAGAGCTCTTACTCGCTCAATCCCATTAGTTACAGATGCTAAAGCAGTATATTTTATCTTTTTACCTACAGATCATGACCCCGATAGCTTCTTACGTAAGCATGGTACAAGTGAATTTATAAAATATCAAAATGAGCATTGTCTATCAATGTCGGAATTTTTGTTGAAACAACTTGCTTTAGGGATAAATACAAGTAGTAATGAAGGTAGAGCCAAACTAATTAGTCTAGCAAAACCATTTATCGAACAAGTAAATGCAGTAGCATTACAAGTAATGCTAAAAAAACAACTAGCATCATTGGTAGGACTTGATGCAACTGTACTAGAAAGTATTTTAAACAATCGCTCACGCTATGCTTTTTATACCCAGAGACTAAAACCCAAGCTACTTCCTGAAATCAGCCGTGTTCCATTAATTAATAAGATTTTAATAATAATTCAAACCGCCATAAAGAATGTAGGCTGGGTAATTAATTACAAACTACCTGAACCAGAAGAGCTTGAAGGATTAAGTCGTGAGGTACTCGATTTGATAATCTTACTTGATTATATTCAAAATAATTATGATGATGGTGATACAGTTGAACTACAAAATATAGAATGCGAAAGCCTTAATCTAAATAATCTCAAAACCAAATCTGACGAGCTAGTTGATACTAATGAAAAAGACTTTATCAAACGCTTAGATATCCTACTTAAACGTACCCGCCATCGAGTAACCCGTATACCCAATATCCCCATGAAGAGTAATTGATCATGCCCAGATAAGTATAACAATAAAACACCTCAAAACCATACTTCATTTTAGTAGTTATGGTTGGTCATACAAAATAAGGCTATCGGTGGCCAATAAGGGGTCACGCGAGAATTCGGACTTTTTAGCACGCTAAGGAATTATATAGTGGACTCCGTTGTCAAGACCATTTTTTAATATTTTATAGAAATAATTTTTATTCAATTTGA
>CAZJFO010000092.1:0-3827 GCA_964545465.1 uncultured Neisseria sp. | reverse complement strand
AATTTTACCTTAATTATTTCTATGAGAGTGGATCAAATTTCAGGGCTCATTATAGGTACTAATTTTGATACAATATCTGAAGCAGAAATTAAGCATATCCAGGATTGCTTAAATAATAGACCAAGAAAAGTACTTAAATATAAAACCCCGAACGAGGTCATGAACAAGTATTTACAACGAGTTGAGTCTAATAGATCTAAAAATTTTAAAAGGTCAGTTTCTTTTGATGCTTGAATCCACGGTTAATTTACCAAAATGATATCATGCCCAGGGCGAATAGCTGATATAATGTCGCTAATTATTCCCTTTTTATCGGAGCAGCGGATTCTTATCGTTGGTTTTCTGAAAGAAACTGGATTTAACTGGGATTACGTAAAATTACCAATAATCGGTTTAGAAACCCCAAAGTTAAAAAATATATTCCACAGCGAAGATGGAAATGAAATAGATGCTGATGAGCATAGATTTATTAATAAAAATGGTAAAATCCATAGTAAATATGTTTTAACTGATAAACTTTGGGTCTATCTTCAAGCTTATGCAGCAAAACATAAAGCAAAAGGGAATGGATTTGGATGTAGTGTTGTTAATGGAGATAATATTTCTAGGACTCTTTCTGCTAGATACTACAAAGATGGCTCAGAAATTCTAATTAGCAGAGGAGATAATAAAAACCCTCGCAGACTTACTCCTAGAGAATGCGCTAGATTAATGGGCTACCCAGAAGATTTTAAAATTATAGTTTCTGATACTCGAGCATATAAACAATTTGGAAATTCTGTAGTAGTGCCGTTAATTAAACATGTTGCTGGACTGATGAAACCTCATATAATGGAACTAAAACTAGAATCAGAGTTAAAGCTTGCCGTTTAATTTTGAAACATTACTGAAGAGATTACTATGGTAAAAGGTCACTTATCACAATATTTTATAGATGTTGCATACAAGAAATTAAGCGCTGTGGAGGCGTCTTCTCATCGCTCTAATCAACATGAATTCAATGGGGTTAACGCACTAAAAAATATGCTCGGGACTGAACGGCATAACTACCCATCGACATTTATTTATCCATAAAAATATTCAATATAGCCGTACCCCAATTACAGATGGCAGAGCCAAACCAGATTTTATATTTCTAAGTATTAACGAATACCGTAACCAAAGCTATCCTGCGCAAAATTTGACAATGTTAGGTGTAAAATCATCTTGTAAAGATCGGTGGAGACAAATTTTACCTGAAGCCAATAGAGTTAACCAGAAACACTTATTTACATTAGAGCCTGGAATTAGCGAAAATCAAACAGATGAAATGAAAGAAAAAGTGGTACAACCTATTCTTCCTACCAAAATTCAAGAAACCTACACTCTCTCACAACGAGATTGGTTAATGAATTTTTCAACATTTATTGCGCTCGTAAAAACTAGGCAAGAACGAATTTAAAGTTGCCGCACCATCACGAGTGGCCATATAGGGGTTAAAAAGCCGTAATATTTTAGAATTATATAATACAGCAATGCTTATTACCGAGATTCCGCACAAAAAATTTATAGATTTTTAATTAAAGTATAGGTCGTATGAGGCATGTTAAATGGTAAAATAACAACCTGAATAGGTATCAAAGATATAACTAATATTTTGTATTGAATAGCAATGGTTAGATTAAATAGTACGCAAGAGATTATAGGTACAGATGTTTTAGATCATTTAGGTTTAGTTGCGGCGACTATAGATAAGTTAGGTATAGCTAAACAAATTGATAAGTTAATGCCAATGACAAAAGGTGCGAAAACCACTATGGGTCAACGAGCTACTGCAATGGTTTTAAATGGTTTAGGTTTTATTGATGATAGATTATACATGTTCCCCAAGTTTCTTGAGAATAAGCCAGTTGCTAAATTATTTGGTGCTGATTTAAAAGCATCAGATTTTAATGATGAGGCATTAGGCTGCTGCATATTTGATTGCTATCTAGTGTCTTGTATATTGCTTTTGATGTATAATTATGTCATGATTATTAAAGAAAGTAGATTTTATGGATTTTGCATTTGTTTTTCCGGGGCAGGGCTCTCAAAGCCTAAAAATGATGGATAGTCAATTGAATTCAGATATAATTCAAGAAACTTTCGAAATTGCAAAAAATACCCTAGGGTGTGATTTTTTATCAATGTTACAAGAGGATACCCCAGATACTATAAATCAAACTATAAATACTCAACCATTGGTGCTAACAGCTGGTTATGCTATGTACTGCGAATGGATCAAAAAAAGTGGTAGATTGCCGAATATTATGGCAGGTCACAGTCTTGGGGAGTGGACGGCTCTTGTTGCCGCAGGTGTTATTGACTTTAAAGATGCACTTAAACTGGTAGCTCTTAGAGCAAAGAGTATGCAAGAAGCGGTTAAACCTGGGGATGGTGCTATGGCGGCGGTACTTGGGCTTGATGATGATGTCATTGTTTCGGTATGTAATGAAGTTGAAACAGAAACTGCCGGGGTAGTGGCTGGGGTTAATTTTAATTCGCCAGGGCAAGTGGTAATAGCAGGTAGTACAGCAAGTGTAGCAAGAGCTTCAGAAGTACTTAAAGAAAAAGGTGCCCGTAAGGTACAGTCATTACCTGTATCAGTACCATCTCATTGTAGTTTAATGCTCCCTGCAAGTATAAAATTATCTGAGGCATTAAAAATGGTCAACTTTAATACTCCTACAATACCAGTATTGCATAATTTTAATGTTAAAGAATATTCTGATAGCACTTTAATAAAAGAGGCTTTGGTCAAGCAACTGTATATGCCTGTTCTTTGGACGCAAACTATTAATAAAATTTTTGAGCATGGAATAACTAAAGTAGTTGAATCTGGCCCTGGTAAGGTATTGTCAGGACTAAATAAACGTATTAATCCAGAAATAGTAAGCTATAACATAATCAGTGATTTTGAAACAGTTTTAACTGAATTAAATTAAGAAAGGTGATTGAAATGTCAGAAATTAAAAAAGTTACTCTTGTAACTGGTGCAACTCGTGGAATTGGTAAAGCCATAGCTATTTCTTTAGCTAAAGCTGGGCATGCCGTAATAGGTACAGCAACTACTGAGGCTGGAACAGCTACAATTAATGAATACCTCAAAAGTTTTGGTGGTGAGGGTGTCGTACTTAATGTAACTAATAAAGAAAGTATAGATAAAGTGATTGCTGATATTACTTCACGTCATGGAGATATTACGGTTCTAGTAAATAATGCTGGAATAACCAAAGATGGGTTATTCTTACGTATGAAAGAAGAAGATTGGGATCAAGTAATGGATACCAATCTAAAAGCTGTATTCTTATTATCTAAAGCAGTTATTCGAGGCATGACCAAAGCTCGTTTTGGTAGAATTGTAAATATTTCTTCTGTGGCAGGGTTTATGGGTAATCCAGGACAGGTTAACTACTCTAGCTCTAAAGCAGCAGTAGTGGCTTTTTCTAAGTCATTATCTAAAGAACTAGGTAGTCGTAATATTACAGTTAATTGTGTAGCTCCTGGATTTATAGAAACAGATATGACCGAAGTTTTGACAGAGGATGCAAAATCTGCTTATTTACAAGCTATTCCACTAAATCGTTTTGGACACGTTGAGGATATAGCAAATAGTGTTAAGTTTTTAGTTGAAGATACTGGTGGTTATATTACAGGGTCGACGATACACGTTAACGGCGGGCTTTATATGTAAAAATTACGCATCATACATCTTGTGTCTGATGGCGTTTATGTATATCTGATTTTTAGGGCATGGATCCCAGCCTCCGCCATATCGTTATACATAAGTATTTTGATATAAAAGCGTT
>CAZJFO010000091.1:0-3913 GCA_964545465.1 uncultured Neisseria sp. | reverse complement strand
TTACCAAGAAAAATTCATAATGGTAAAACTGCTCATGAGGTATACTATGGAATTAGTAAAAAATAAATTCCAAAGAAACATCATAGTTAATGAGTTTCGCACTTGAACTCGGGGTTAATCTAGGGCACGGCAAAAAATATTATTGCAAAAATTACTCAAATATGCGATAATGATAACCTCATCAAAGATGGGGCTCTTAGCTCAGTTGGTTAGAGCAGAGGACTCATAATCCTTTGGTCGCTGGTTCGAGTCCAGCAGGGCCCACCATTTTGCGCATGTGCTTAAGGAAAAGTAAAATGGCAAATTCTCAAAAAAGTGACCAAAACTTAGTATGGTTAGATATGGAAATGACTGGATTATCTGTTGTTGACAATGTAATTATAGAAATAGCGGTTATAATCACTGATAGTAATCTAAATATTCTTGCAGAATCACCAAGTTTTGTAGTTTTTCAAGCAGAAGAAGAACTTAAAAAAATGGATAAGTGGAATGTCTCAACCCACACCAAATCAGGCTTAATAGATAAGGTTCGACTTTCAACAAGTACTGAGGCAAATATCGAACAAGATATACTACAATTAATTAAAAAGTACGTCTATAAGGGTAAATCTCCACTATGCGGTAACACTATTCACCAAGATCGTAAATTCTTAGCTAAATTTATGCCGTCATTAGAAGGTTTCTTACACTACCGCAATCTAGATGTTAGCACCCTAAAAGAGCTAAGTAAGCGCTGGCATCCTAATATTGCTGCTGGATTTACCAAACACAACAAGCATGAGGCTCTAGCTGATATCAAAGAATCAATTAACGAACTAATCTACTACCGTGATAATATGCTGATTAAAGAGCCTCAAAACTAAATGTATACTATATCTTCTTTTTGGCGATTAATAACTTCACCAATAGTATATGAATTGATATTATGAGATTCTAGAATCTGTCTAGTTTGGGTAACTTCGTGGCTTGGCACAACGACTATATAGCCAATTCCACAATTAAATGTTTCTAACATTTGTTCTTGGCTTAAATTAGCCTCTTCTTGTAACCAATCAAATAATTTAACCTTTGGTAGCTTTGATAGCTCAACTAATGCTGCTAAATGCTCAGGGAATACACGAGGTAAATTACCAGTTATTCCACCGCCTGTAATATGACTCATAACTCTAACATCAACTGCTTTTAGTAACTCCATTATTGGCTTAACATATAATTTTGTCGGTTCCAAGATTGCATCGCCCCAGGTTTTATTATCATCATAGGCACTGTTTAGATCCAAACCACTATTTAGAATAATCTTTCTAACTAATGAATAACCATTAGAATGAAATCCACTACTTGCCAACCCAATAATTACATCTCCACTACATAGACGATCACCATTGATAATATTATCTTTTTCTACCGCACCAACTGCAAACCCAGCCAAATCATATTCACCATCTTGGTACATGCTTGGCATCTCAGCTGTTTCTCCACCAATTAGGCTGCACATTGACTCTTCACAACCATGAGCAATACCACGAACAACAGCACTAGCGGTTTCAATATCTAGTTTACCGCAGGCAAAATAATCAAGAAAAAACAATGGCTCAGCCCCTTGAACCAAAATATCATTAACCGACATAGCAACTAAATCAATTCCGATAGTATCATGTTTATCAAGTAAAAAAGCTAACTTTAACTTAGTTCCAACACCGTCAGTACCTGACACTAGAACTGGATTATTATATTTACGCCCTAGTTCAAACATTGCTCCAAAGCCACCTATTCCAGCTAACACCTCAGGCCTAACAGTCCTTCGCGCAAAGGGTTTAATCCTTTCAACTAGCTCATCTCCAGCATTTATATCTACACCAGCATCTTTATATGTAACAGAAGTCTTCATTAACCAACCTTAAAAATAGTATAATTACGTATTAATAGTTTATATCACAATTTGGAAAAGCAATGCAAAATAATTTTAACATCAAACCCATAATCAGCTTATGTATCGCAGTTATAGCAATATTTAGTGCAATTCTTGTTTTGGGTAAAATATTAATTCCATTTATTGTAGCCATAATTTTAACTTATATAGTCAACCCGCTTGTAGAAAAAATTAGTTTAAAATTTAAAATTCGCCGAGCTATTATTAGTTTTGTTATTTCTTTCACAGTGTTTATAGTGTTTTTAAGTATTCCACTAATTATAATTCCAACACTTATCATGCAACTAAAATCAATTATTATTAGCATACCAAACTTGGTAAACCTATTTAACACCAAAGCTTTAGGATTTATAAATCTGAAATACGGCACTAATTTCACAGTAGATTTTGCAAATATTAAAGCTCTATTATTAAGTAATTTTGTTAATGTATACAATAATGTAAATGTATTTTCTCCATTGGCAAAAAATAGTTTTATTATTATAGAAGTAATAATTTATATCATACTTATACCATTTATTATGTTTTACTCTATTAACAACTGGCATCAATTAATTAAATTTTTTGATAGCCTAATCCCAAGAAGTTATGTAAAGAGCGTACATAACATTCTAAATGATATTGATACGATTCTTGCTGCTTATCTACGTGGACAAATAAGCGTCATGATAATTATGGCAATATACTATTCTACGGTACTTCATTTTATTGGACTTCACTCAGGATTTGCAGTTGGTGCACTAACTGGAATATTAGTTTTTATTCCATATCTAGGAATTTTAACTGGATTATTGATATCTTTATCTATTGGGTTTTCTGGATTCCATGGAATGCAGCAGATATATTACATATTAATTAGTTTTGCGTCTGGACATATCCTTGAGGGAGGTTTAGTTACCCCTTTTTTAGTTGGCGGTAAAATTGGTTTAAGCCCAATTATGATTATTTTTGCTTTAATGGTATTTGGGCAGATTTTTGGATTTGTTGGGGTGCTTTTAGCTCTTCCTCTATCTACTATTGCTGTTGTACTACTTAAACATGCCAGATCTTATTATTCTAAAACTAAGTTTTATAGTGAATAAGTAGGATATTCATGCAACCTCAATTATTAGATTTATTTGGTAGTAATCCTACTTTTACTAATTTTATACCACTAAATAACCAAAAGATAGTTAATTTATTAAGTAATTATACTAGTCAGTTTATTCATATTATTGGTGCCTCTCATAGTGGAAAAACTCATTTACTAAAATCTTGGGTACAAAGTGCACCTGGTACTGCTATATTTATCGATAATCCCTTAGAAATCAATTTACGCGAAACTGTTAGCAACTACAAATATATTGCCATAGACAATATAGAGTCTTTGGATGATGATAAACAAATTGAGCTATTTGATTTATTTAATCAGATTAAACTAAACAATCTAACCAACCAACTACTAACAAGTAGTAGAATACAACTTAGCATCAATATTCGCGATGACCTAAAAACTCGTATCTTATCAGGTATTAATCTAAACCTTAAAGCCCTGAATGATGACGAACTAATTGATGCTATTGGAATATTCACTAAAGAAGAAGGTATAAACCTTGCTAATAGCGAAAAAGCATATCTGATAAACCACTATACTCGCAACATTGGGGTATTAATTACAACTATTCATAAAATCACTAACTCTGCTGTCGAACAACAACGAAATATTACTATTCCTTTTATCAAACAAGTTTTAAATAACTCTAACTAGATTCATTGTTTCGTAAGATTTTAGTATAAATATTACGAAACAAAACCCCATATTATTAGAATATAATTATGCTTATATATTAACTCAAAAAAACTGTGAAAGATATGAATATCAGAACACTACTTAGTATACTAGCTGTACTATCATTATTAGTTTTTCTTTCAGCTTGTAATTCACATGCTGGAAGTGGAGCTAATGGAGCAGCTTCAGGTAAAATCGAATCACGCAATATGTCA
>CAZJFO010000090.1:0-3915 GCA_964545465.1 uncultured Neisseria sp. | reverse complement strand
ATTTAATTTTACCGTCTCTATCTTTAACACGTGAACTAATACCACCAGCAGCGATTACCATTGGATCAATCCTAAAACATACGTAAGATGGATTTTCAGGATTTTGTCCTTCTTCACGAACCATATCATATACTGATAGTGGTGTTACGTTGTAGATACCAAATTGTTCAGCAATTTCCATATGTAAATAAAAATCACCATATTTACACATATTTCTAATCCATAACCATAAATTAAATTCAATATTTAAAATATCGTAGAATAAATTATAGAGAATACGTTGAATATTTTCGTCTGCGCTTCTAATTTGTAATACTTCCCCCATTTCATTTTTAAGAGTAGATTCATCTGAGATAATATCTAGGGTAGAAGCGATGATAGAATCTGTATCCATTGCTTCATAGTCAGTATATAACTGAATACGAAGTGTTTGGTAGTTCATCGTTGGGTTATATGGCATATTAGCGCCATAGCGATGAAGTTTAGTAAATCTATCTATTAATGCATTTGTCTTTACGTTACCGTAGGCTTGGATATTATCAATATCTACTACCTTTAATTTACTTCCACCAACATTTCTGATGATTACATCAGTACTAAATAAGCGTGTTAATCTATTAAATAAACCTGGTTGGTTATCTGCCATTATATTGTTTTATTTATATGTATAAATATTTATTATCCTAATATCCATGATGCATCTTCAAATCCCCCACGACCGTCATTCATTGCATATGGATGTTGTTGGCCACTAGGTAGTAATGGACCCATCTCATAGCTTGTTCTAGCGATGTTAGATATCATTGCTCGATTTAAATCCATTCCTTGTTCGTAGAATTTCATTGCTGTGTCTCTAGTGAACAATCCAATTCCTAAAGACATTACTAAATCATCATTATATCCGTTTTGTGCTTGAGCTTTACCGTGTTGCCAAATAAATACACGTAGTTCCTCTAATAAACGTTTAGAATGAAAAGTAAAAGCCTTTTCACGAATATACGACTCCATTTTTGCTACAACAAGGGGTCTTGTTTTAGCAGATGTAGTAAAACCAGGAACTGTTTGTTCCTTTTCCATTTTATCCATCCATTTATCTATATGCATCTCACCATAAGCACGAGGTGAATAATATAATTTTTGATATCCTTTTTCTATAATTGTATTAATAACATCCCAACCTATGTTTGCGTTTTCCACCACGAGCAAAGCATTATTATACTCAGTAGCAACAGAAACAAGCATATTTCCGTAAGTGCGCGTGTCGATTTGCGATTTATATTCTGCCACCTGCTCACAAGTTGTCGCATCAATGACATGGAACGCAGAGTAGTCACTACTATCACCGCGAGCCACATCAGCACATACAATATACTGCTTACTATAATCAGGATACTGCCAAATCCAAAAGTCACCACCCATAAAGCGGCGTTCAACAGGATCTTGTATAAATGTTTCTTCATAAAATGATAATAAGTCGGGTTCAATTACTGAATTGCCTGAGCCTAAAAAGTCACAGTCATACTCTTGAGCGAATTCTCTAGGTGACATATTTGCTCTTTCTCTTTGCTCCCAAGCCTCATCTCTATCGGGATGTAAATTCCATCTTAGTTTGATTGATTTAAAATCATTTTTACCTATTTCAGCTTCAGCATACATTCTATGAAACCAATTACCAACCCCATTTGGAGAAGATAACGCAATAATACCTCCACCAGTTGCAATAGTTGGTTTAATACTTGTGTATATTTTATCAATACCCTCAATAAACGCAGCCTCATCTATTAGTAATAAAGATACTGCGTAAGATCGACCTGCATCTGATGCGGCTGATGTAGCTACAATTTGGGAATTGTTGGCTAGTTTTAATGATAATTTATTATCTGATACAGGTTTTTGATTACCTTTTAACCAGCTAGGTAGATTATTGTACATAAACTGTACTTTTTCAACCATACCTTTAGCAGTTTCTTGTTTAGTTGCTATACAAAGTACTGTTTTATCTTTATTAAATAGCATTGTCCACAATGAATATCCTGCAGATAATGTTGATATACCTAGCTGTCTTGATTTATTAATAATACTAAATCTATTATTTCTAAAATCATTTAATACATCTTCCTGAAATGGGTATAAATGAAATAATACTCTTCCCTTAATTGGATGTGTGATATAACAGTATTTGCGGAAAAAATGTACAGGATCCGTGGCGCACTTGATATATTCCTGCTTTATTATTTCTTTAATATTAGCTTGACTCATATATATAAATATATAAAGAAAGCCTGACTTACGGGTCAGGCTTTGTTTTCGCATTGGTCCTAATAATGCTAAACGGATGTTCCTAAGGTAGAACTATTTTATAAGTAAAAATGTCAATCCGGCTATTGCTAAACCAGCTCCTATTTTACCTATTTTAGCTTGGATTTTAAGTTTAGTATTTTGAAGTTTAAGATTATTATATTGATTTTTCCAATCTTTAATTTGTGTTTGTTGGTTGTTCATTATGTTTTTGTAGTTAGTTTCTTTTGAAACAAACTTAGCAATAACACTATCTTTGTTAGATACTCTAGATTCTAATGTAGCAATAGATGAATCTTTAAGCACAATTATTTGTTTAGTACCATCTAATTCTACTAAATCCTTAGCAGCTGAAACTAGTACTGGTTGAGCTACTGGTAATGGATTAGTTACTGTATCTTTGGGGTAACGTTTATTAAATGAACTAATCAATTCAGCTTCAGAATAAGAATCAACATTGTTTTTTTCTACTTCAATGTATTCAATAATAGTTTTAACTTTAGCTTTTTGATGATCAATAACATACTGTAATGAATCATCTTTTTTATCTAAAATTGCTATTGCAGAATCGTCTTTAGCAATTTCTAATTGCATTGAATCAACAGCAGCTACTAAACTATCTTGTGTTGCCTTAAATTGGTCAGATAAACCGTAATAATCAACTTTATTTACTACTAACCACCCAAACAGTAAGATAATGATAATGGGTAAAATGTATTTTTTCATATTTTTATTTTATTATTCCAGCGTAAAATTTCATTCTGTTTTTAGTCCATTCATCGAGTGGTTCGGTTTCTGTTTCTTCAGGAGCTGCTTTTTTATTTAATTTAGCTTGACGAGCTTGTAAATATTCATTACCTGCTAATAAACCATCCATTTTAGTTTGTAATCTAGCTTTAAGATCACGTAAATTTTGTAATTCATTAGATGGAGTATCTGTAATATCCCCTATAGATGGTCTAGAACGTTTTGCTTTTAAAATATTACTTTTTACACTAGCTAAACGGTTTTCCAAATCAGTATATTGCATGAATGCTTCATAATCTTTATCAGACATTTTACCTGTTGCTACATCAGCGGTTTCAATTTCACCTGCTTCTGGTTCTTCTTCTCCACTACCCATCATTTTGGTAAATGATGCTTCAATTTCTTCATCACTCATATCACCAGCAACACCACCTTCTGGTCCTTCATATCCTGCTGGTACGTCTTCACCATCTTCATCTCCTACTTCAGGAGCTGCTGGTTGTGGGCGATTAAGGCGTGGTGCTGCTTGTCCACCTGCTTGATTAATTGCCCCTGATGCGACAAGAGCCATAAAATCGGCGTTGATTGGGTTTTGTTTATCGTATCCTAACTCACCAGCTACATCGATTTTAGACATTGGTTCACCTGTAGCTTGCATTGCTGTGATAATGCGATTTTTCTTACCGGAGAAATCAGCAGCGTTAGTACCAGGAGCTAATTCATAGCGTACAGCTACGTTAGCCATTTCATCAATTTCATTTCCTTCTAAAGTTACAACTCCTTTTTTCTTTAATTCATCTTCTGCTGCTATTTTAGCATCAGGAGCAAGAGTACTATATTTTTTACTCTTTTTCATATTATCTATTGAAG
>CAZJFO010000089.1:0-4078 GCA_964545465.1 uncultured Neisseria sp. | reverse complement strand
CCATGGGGGTGATACTTCCCCATTACATCCCCGACGATACGTGCTGATTTCTTATAGGATTTATTCCAGTCATTTGATACTTCATGCATGGCAAAAAGAACCCTGCGATGTACTGGTTTGAGACCATCGCGTACATCAGGTAATGCACGACCAACAATTACACTCATTGCATAATCTAAATATGATTGTTTCATCTCGGTTTCGATGTTGATATTGAAAACATCTTTGGCAAATGATGGTGGTAAAAACTCTGGCGTATCAGACATAAACCTTTATTCCTTAAAAAAGTACCTAACTGTACATTTTATCATATTATCTATTACTACCGCGAACCATTTTGAATTCAAACAGCCTGCAATCCAATGCACCATTAAATAATGGAGTTTTCTTACTTGGTTTGAGACGCATAAGTTTGGGTAATCTTAAATCTGCACTAAAGAAATAGCAGTTCCAATTATCGAAACTTTGTTTTAGATGACTTGCGATTTTAGGATATAGTAACTCTAATTCATTTAGATCATTTAGCCGTACTCCATAAGGAGGGTTTGTTAGTATAATACCTGATTTTTGTGGTGCTTTTGTATCCAAGAAATCTTTGCAACTAAAGTTAACATACTCACGAAGTCTTGCATGTTTTAGATTGTTTTCAGTTTGAATAATTGACTCCGTACTAATGTCGCTAGCTGTAATATCTAGACCTATGTCACTAATGATGGCTAATTTAGCAGCAGATTTCATATCGTCCCAGTCTTTTTGATAGAAATTATCAAACTCTTCAAAAGCGAAGCTACGTTTTAGACCTGGGGCGATATTTAGAGCCATATGGGCTGCCTCAATGATAATAGTGCCGCTACCACACATAGGGTCGAATAATGGCTCATTATACTTCCACCCTGAGAGTTTAAGTAAGCCACAAGCTAAGTTTTCTTTAAGAGGTGCTTCTTGACGAGCTGACCTATAGCCACGTTTAAATAATGCTTCACCTGACGTATCAAGATAAATTGTAACGGTATTTTCTGTCAGAAAATTATAAATACGCATATTGGGAGACTGTTTATTAACATCGGGGCGTTTGTGATCAGTTTGCATAAACTGATCACAAATAGCATCTTTTACTTTAAGAGTTATAAATTCAAGGCTTTTAAGAGGGCAATTAATTGCACTAGTACTGACTTTTATACTCATGTTGCTATCAAACCATTCACGCCAGTATATTCGATTAGCAATGTTGTATACATCATCCTCATTTTGATACTCACCAAAGCCAACTTCAAGTAATACACGACTTGCAATTCGGCTATGAAGATTAATATTCATAATAGTATTCATAGTAGCACTAAAGCTAACCCCAGCATTAAGGGGGGTTAAATTGATAGCTCCAAGATTAGCTAATTCCTCAACTAAAACTTGTTCTAAACCTTTATTGGTACTTGCAAAGCAATTATACATATATCTTCCTGTTCTTCGAATTGTTTCTAAATAACATAATAAGTGCAAAATATTTAATCATTAGTAGACCTTGTAAAAAATAGAGAATGATTCTTTAAGTTGATTATTGCTTAACCACATAAATTATAGACCTTCTAAGAGATTTTACATATGAAAGTTAAGCCTTGACTAAACCCTTCAATACCGAGTCCAGGTTTGTTGCTAAGTACAACTTGATTTCCAACTAATTGCGCGCCACCTAAAACATAGTTTTCTTTTATTAATGCTATTGGATCTAGGTCAGCATACATGATATCATTTTTTGATACGGCAAAACTTGCAATTGCAGCAACTCCTATGGGGGATTCAAGCATTGATCCAACCATTACCCCAAGTTTACCAGATTTAGCTATATTATATATGTTATTAGCATTTGCGATTCCACCAGATTTCATTAGTTTAATATTTATTCCATCTGAGGCATGTTTTGAGGTAATATTCATAGCATCAGTAGTTGAAAAGCACGCTTCATCTGCCATGATAAAACTATTCGTAGTATCGGTAATCTGTTTTAGGTCTGTAAGATCATTTGCTTTTACTGGTTGTTCGATAATTTCAATTTTAAACTCTTCTAGTGCGTTGATAACTCTCATGGCATCTTTGCAGTTCCAGCCTTGATTGGCATCAACTAAGAGACGAGTTCTAAACCCAAGTGCTTGGCGAATAGCTTTTACTCGAGCTAAATCTTCGTCTGGGTTAAGCCCTAGTTTTATTTTAATTAAGTTGAACCCACTATTAGCAAGGATCACCGCATCATTTACCATATCTTCAGGTTTTTTGACACTAATTGTAATACAGGTATTAATTGTATTATTGCTTCCGCCTAGCATTTTATATAAAGGTAAATTACATTGTTTAGCAAATAAATCATGAAGTGCTATATCAATTGCCGCTCTAGGTGAGGTGTTTTTTTGAAGAGAATTATCGACTATAGATAATAAACTATTAAATTCACTAATGGGTTTACCGATTAGTTTTGGGGCAATGATATTTTGTATTGCAAAAACTATTGATTCAGTTGTATCTCCGGTTATGGATGGAGTTGAAGCAGCTGATCCATAACCAATTTCGCCACAATCAGTTTTTATTATAACAACAATATCTTCCACATGGTTCGTTTGTCTAACTGCGGTAATAAAAGGGCGTATAAGTGGAATGTGTAATTTAGCAATATCAATTGAAACAATTTTCATAATAATTAGCTTTTTGGAAATTTAGAGTTCTAAGCGTAAGTAATATATGATAACACTTTTCATGCTAAGCACTTTATTATTTTATATTCACAATTGCGTTATGAACTGAATATATTTTGTTTCTGATATCGTTATATTCAGTAAGTCAACCCTAGGCGGCAGTTTTTATCTACTACTTATCCAATATGAAGTATGCTTTAATATACGCTGTAACTTCCAAACTATTCTGAAGATAGCTCCTAGTATTGCTTTGGGTGGTTTTTCTGCATCTGGTTTAAATTTAAGTATTGCTTATGCTATTGGTGCTGTTGGTGGGTTTGTATTATAATTAACCCCAAATTAACCCTAATATAATGGATCCATATAATAAGGCAGGTTTAATAATTTCCAAGGCAACGCAATAAGCTCAGTTAATTAAGGTACGGCTACCATGATTCATTTAACAACGTGGTAAAAATGTATGTATAATAATGCAATGCTAACAAAGGATTATACACAAAATGGAAGAACTTATACAACAATATAAAACTGCTTTTGATAAATTTAAAAATATAGAGTTTATCCCTGAGAGTCATACTTATCTAATTGATAATAAAGTTGCACAATCAGTAACTACTGTTCTTAAACAATATGTTAAGCCGTTTGAGCGTAATTATTGGGCTACTAAAAAAGCTGATGAAACAGGTGTTGCTGTTGATGATATTCTTCTTAAATGGGAATACAACGCCAAATTTTCACAAATAAAAGGTACCTTGGTACATCAGTTTTTTGAGTGTAGTTTGACGGGGCAAGATTTTGAGTATCCAGATGAGTTTATTTTAAATGAATTTGGTTTTGATCCAATTCAAACCCCATTTAATAGTATTATAGAAGTAGCTAAACAGTTTTTGTCAGATATAGATAATAAGATGTATCCTGTAGCTTCGGAGCTGATTGTTGGGAATAGTGAATATTTAGTTGGCGGGACGATAGATCAATTATTTTATAATAAGAAAAGTGGTAATTTAGAAATTTGGGATTGGAAAACCAATAAAGAAATCAAAACCACTTCACGATACGCTCATTTGTCGCCATTAAATCATATTCCAGATACTGAATTAGATCATTACTCATTGCAATTATCATTATATAAGTTTATATTAGAGTCTAGTACAGGGTTAAAATTGGGTAATTCATATATAGTATGGCTTAATGAAAGTTTTAGCAAATATCAAATTTATAAAGCCCATGACTATAAATCTGAGGCTGAAATTATATTAAAAGCTGCTATCTCCAAATAGTATTAACTATCAATCACTATCCAAAAGTGATAATAGATATAAAGTTAGCACGTTCTGGGGTTCCCGAGTTCAAGTGCGAAACTCATTAACTATGATGTTTCTTTGGAATTTATTTTT
>CAZJFO010000088.1:2089-4284 GCA_964545465.1 uncultured Neisseria sp. | reverse complement strand
TCACTCCACAAACACATTATAAATCCCGGTCTCATTCCGCCTAATTTTCCGTGATTTAAACCCAATATTCTTATCATTTACAAGCTCTACCAGGCAAAATTCTGTCCAATCTTTGGGTATAGCCGGAAATATGAGCGTAAAGCGTTTAACCTGACCTTGCTGGGCAAAATGAAACTTATTAGGTGCAACGGGTATATTAACGGCCTGTATCATTTCTAGGTCATCTAAAAACTTACCGGATCCTGATAGGTAGGTAGTAGGCCATATGTTAATCCATCCGCCGTCTATGTATTTGTTTTTGGCTGCATAAACGCAGTGTAGGTAGGTATAGCCTGATTCGTTGGCATTAGCCGTTAGGTTTTTAATTAATAGGTTGCTAATGGGTTCAATTAAGTTAACGTTAGTAGGCTTATGTTTTTCCATGGGTGTTGTATTGAAAGTCAAAAGTAAAATCCCATACCGCAGTCTATTGGATGAGTTACATGGGAGTCATCTTTTTTTACCCCTCCAATACACGGAGGTCATGCTTGGTATGTTTGTGTTATAAATAGATATTATGATACAAATTTTACCCGTTGCAGACATTTACAAAGAGGAAATTATAGTGGATGACAATTTTGGCCAGCGGCAGGAGGGTTGGGAAACGGTGGAGAGTGATACCGAGTCTGCGTTTTTTAAGATGGGCCGTTATATAATGGAAAACAAAACGGATGATACCTGGAACTATTACCACAAGGCTTTACCTGATAACCTCGCCGATAATTTTATTATTAAGGCCGAAATTGAGGTAGTTGAAAACCACAAGGGTTATGGTCAATACGGCCTGGTATGGGGTTTTGAGGAAGATGGTGATTATTTAAACAAGTTTGTGGCTAGTACCGAGGAGTCGTCTTTTGTGGTATCTAGTTTTGAGCGTAACCATAATGTGTACAAGCACCGTTTTAGTGAACTCTTTTTTAATTACAATACCAGTGGTAAAAAGCAGTTTTTTTCTATTCTAAAACTTGACGGGTACTACTACTTTTTTTTAAACAAGTATGACCGCCCTAATTATGTGGTTCATGCGTCGCACATGCCTATGTTTGGTGATAGGTTTGGCTTTTATATAGAGCCAGGGCTTAAAATGGTTTGCGAAAGTATCACCGTTAAAAACTTATATATCAATCCAAAGTTTGATGGCCATATTTGGATGCCAGTAGGCGAAGATCTAATGCCAATTGGCTCGGTGCTGCTTAGAGGTAATTAGCATTCATATTATCTATAGCAGATTTAATTGTTTTTTTAAGGCTTGCCGGCTTATTGACAATACAAAAAGATCCCATGCCTAATAGTTTAAACGTAAACTCTTCGTTGAGTAAAACCTTAAGGCTTATTTGTAGGCTATCGCCTTTTTCTTTGATTACTTTTTGCGAGTGATGTAGTGGTTCTAATAGTATTAGATCACTGATAGGCTTTGTAATGGTGAGTAATACTTCTTGGGGCTTGGCTTTACTTTCCATAATGCCTGTGCTGTGTTGGAAAAAGGTAGAGGCATTAAAATCTGAACGTCTCTTGTAAGTAGTGTCTGTTGTTTCGACACTAGACATGCGGTCTAGGGCGTAGGTGGTGTATTTTTCTTTTTCGTTACTCCAGCCTATTACGTACCATCTGTTGCGGTGCTCTTTAATTAAATAGGGGATAAGGCTGGTTGCACTTGTTTTGTTTTTATAGATGTTACGGTAATTGAAACTGATGCCCTGCTTGCTTTTGATGGCTTTATAAATGAAGGCTATAAATTCCATACCGTTGGCATGAACTGCTTGTTCAAACTGGACAACTTGATCAATTAGTTTTTCGGATCCATCTATGCCTAACGAAAATCTAGTGTTGATGCGCTCAATAGCATTTTTAAAATTGCTAAATACGGGCACTTCTTTATACTGGTATAATAGCTCGGCTGCAAATTGAAGGGCAGTCCATTCTTCTTCGTTGAGGTTAAGTTCGGCAATAGAAAAGCCTACCTCGCTGTATACATAACCGCCCTCTAATTTAGAATACACGATAGGGGCGCTATAGCCCTTGGGTGCCTGCTCGCGCATGGCCCTAATGTCTTTTTCTATGGTAGAAGTAGATACATCGGAACCTAGTATAGTAGTGCATTTAGCCGCTAACTGCTCTAAAGTAGGATAGGGCCTGCGTTTATTGGTAAGCATCTG
>CAZJFO010000088.1:0-1989 GCA_964545465.1 uncultured Neisseria sp. | reverse complement strand
TATGATTTTTTATTAAACATAGCTAGCACTAAAGGTTTTGTTGGTTCGGGTATTATGGTAGATAATGAGCAAATAAAATTTGTTAGAGTTTATGATGGTGATGTTGTTGAGACTGTTGAATTTGATAAGTTGATTGTTGAAAAACCAATTGTGGTGAATGGCGTTAACAAATATATTAGCCTGGTGATCCCTGCTAGTAGTGAGGTTCCGGTATTGGTGCAGTTGCTGCCGAGATTATGATAATTCAGATATTCTTTAAACTAAAACAACCATGAAAAATCTATTTATTTACTTATACCAGCTGTTAATGTCTGCTCCATTTTTTAAGCTATCGTTAAAAAAGAAGCTATTTTATATTGTCTATTGTATAGTTCTTTTAGGAGGGTTGTATTGGTATGATCATAGATGAAATTGATAACTTTAAAATAAAACAAATGAATTATTATTTCGCATACGGGTCTAATATGAGTTACGAGCAAATGAAAGAAAGATGCCCAGATAGTAAATATGTTGGGGTTGCTCGTTTAAATGGATATAAGTTAGATTTTACAAAAATGTCTACAATACGGGGTGGTGGGGTAGCTGACATTGTTGAATCAGCTGATGATTGTGTATATGGGGTTTTGTATTCTATTACAGATGATGATTTAGCTAAACTAGATGTCAAAGTACAAGGCTATACAAAGCAAACAGTGAGCTGTTTCAAATACGATGATTTATTAGATTACAATCCATTAAAAGGGACTAACATTGATGCGCTTGTGTATACGGTAGTCAATAAATCAGCTACTACTATACCTCCATCAATGGAGTATTTAAAAATCATTTTGGATGCTGCCTTTTCTCATATGTTCCCAACAAAATATCAGAATATGGTATACCGTTTTGGATATCCTAATTATAACGAGAGGCTTCAAAAAGCGATAGATCAATTTATCTATTATCAAACCTTAATTTCTGGACGAAATTTTCCGGCCGAAGTTCAGGATCAAGAGGAATGGGGTGGTGCAAATTTGGTAATTACTGGAGATGTTTTAAGAAAAGAGCAGCTAAATGCAAATTACCCGAATGATTTAGTGGTACTAACCAAGCATTGGAAAGAGTTAAGTTGGCTTGTTACAACAATTTATAATGATGCGCAAATTTCTTGGCAGGTTGAAGCATCAAATAAGCATTATGTACTTGAACAAATGGGTATTGCCGCTGAAAATCATTTAAACTTATATTCTAATGATGAAAGCCCAGTTGACATTTGTTTAGCCGTATTGTATGCAGCCTACAAAGTATTTACAATAGATTTTTATAAGGTTTATTGATGTTCGCATAGCTTTCGACCTAAAATAAAATGAGGCCTACTTAACCACCGGATAAGCAATATCTCCCCAGTTATGATCGCTATTTTCCATCATAATATCAATAATTATAGGAACCAATAGTTGCATAATGTTACTGGCATCCCTAAGCTGTGTTCTGTTGAGCTTGGAGTTATAAGTTGCACCTCCATGAACAATTGAATTGCGCAGGGTATATAGTCTCTCTAAAACAATCTCTAAAAGACCTTCTATATTTTCTTTGGATAAACAGTTATGGGCAGTTGTAATAGACTTATTGAAAGGGGTTAGGTAGTCATCAATTTCTCCACGATTAAATTCCCAAAATTTTTCATAAATAAATTTGTTCTCTATAAGCACGCGAACGGGGCCGCTAAATTTTTCCCAGAATAGGTTGTATAAACGTGAACGGTCATATAAAACTAAGCTACTTGTAAAGTCTCTCAATTTTGCTCTTTCAGGCTTAGAGCTAATCCCATTAAGGTCTACGCCGTAACAAGCGTTCAGTGCTATCCAAAGTGACAGGAATTTCATGTCCAAATTCCCGTCCTGCTTTTCGGCACTTTTAACCCACGAAATAGCCCTGTGTATTCTAATCGTTAAGGTTTCTGGTAGATTAGACGCTTTTAGTTTTCGGGAGAGTTGGGCGGAGGTCATT
>CAZJFO010000087.1:0-4320 GCA_964545465.1 uncultured Neisseria sp. | reverse complement strand
TAAGTAGTTATTATAACGCTTTTATATCAAAATACTTATGTATAACGATATGGCGCAGGCTGGGATCCATGCCCTCATAATGCCTTAAAATACAAAAGCATTAGATCATTTTTTTCTTTTTAAGCAAATCATACATGGTACTACCTAACTCAGCTGGCGATCTAGTGTACGCAATTCCAGCTTTTTCAAATGCTGCAAATTTTTCCTCAGCAGTTCCTTTACCACCAGAAATAATAGCTCCAGCATGTCCCATACGTTTACCTTTAGGGGCTGTAACTCCAGCGATATAGCCTACAACTGGTTTAGTTATATTAGATTTAACATACTCTGCGGCTTCTTCTTCAGCACTTCCACCAATCTCACCGATCATAATTATTGCTTCAGTTTGTGGGTCATTTTGAAATAACTCTAACGCATCAATATGAGACGTTCCAGGAATTGGATCTCCACCGATACCGATACAAGTTGATTGACCAAGACCAAGTTTGGTAGTTTGAGCAACAGCTTCATAAGTAAGTGTACCTGATCTAGAAACAATACCAACCTTCCCTTTTAGATGTATATGTCCTGGCATAATACCAATCTTACATTCACCAGGAGTGATAATTCCTGGACAATTTGGCCCAATTAAACGGCTACCCGAGCTTTCAACATAACGTTTTACTTGAAGCATATCAAGAGTCGGCACCCCTTCGGTAATACATACAATTAATTTTATCCCAGCATCAACAGCTTCAATTATAGAATCTAACACAAAAGGTGCTGGAACATATATTACAGATGCATCAGCAGATGTTTCTTTAACGGCTTCTTTCATAGTGTTAAATACAGGTAGTTCAAGATGAACCGTACCACCTTTCCCTGGTGTAACACCTCCTACAACTTTAGTACCGTAAGTTAGTGCTTGTTCTGAATGAAAAGTACCATTTTTCCCAGTAAAACCTTGAACCAGCACTCGCGTATCTTTATTTACTAAAACACTCATTATTTTTTAGCTCCAATAACTATTTATAAAATTTTATATAATCTAAATTAACTAACTATTTCTTTTAATGTACCAACTACTTTTTTCGCAGCATCAGCTAAGCCATCAGCAGGTATAAGAGCAAGCCCAGACTCACTAAGAAGCTTAGCTCCTAGTTCAGCATTATTACCTTCTAAACGCACAACCACCGGCACTGATACATGAACTTCTTTTACCGCAGCAATAATCGCCTCAGCTATCATATCACAACGAACAATCCCGCCAAATATATTAATTAAAACGGCTTTCACGCTTTCATCAGCCAGGATTAGCTTAAATGCTTGGATTACCCGAGATTTAGTAGCACCACCACCAACATCAAGGAAATTGGCAGGTTGTCCACCATAAAGCTTAATAATATCCATAGTTGCCATAGCAAGACCTGCTCCGTTAACCATACAGCCGATATTACCTTCAAGAGCAACATAGTTTAACTCAAATTCTGAGGCTTTTAATTCACGTTCATTTTCTTGTGATGTGTCGCGTATAGATAATAAATCAGGATGGCGGTATAATGCATTTGAGTCAAGTGCAACTTTCGCATCTACACATACTAAATCTCCATTTTCACGAATAGCTAGTGGATTAATTTCAAATAATGCAAAATCATTTTCAACAAATGCCTTGTAGCTACCTAACATTAGTTTAGTAAACTGACCAATTTGATCAGGTGTTAAACCAAGATTAAATCCTACTTCACGAGCCTGGAATGGCTGTAGTCCTACTAGTGGGTCAACAACTACTTTAAAGATCTTATCGGGTGTTTCTTCTGCAACTTTCTCAATCTCAACACCCCCCTCAGTTGATGCCATGAAAGTAATACGGCGACTAGAACGATCTACAACAGCTCCAAGATATAATTCACGTTGCATAGGGTACAAGTCTTCACTTACATATACTGAATTAACTGGTTGCCCATTAGCGTCAGTTTGGTAAGTAACTAAGCGTGTACCAATAAGGCCTTTAGTTACAGCCATAGCTTCTTCCTTGGATTTTACTACTTTAACACCACCTGCTTTACCTCTACCACCGGCATGAACTTGTGCTTTAACCACAGCGAATTTGCCACCTAGCTTATCAAATGCAGCACCTGCTTCAGCTTCATTTGTTGCTAGTATACCAGTTTGAACCCGTAAACCATATTTCGCCAATAACTCTTTGGCTTGGTACTCATGTAAATTCATTAATTTGATTCCTAAAAAACTTTATTGTCCATAATTTTAACATAGAGTTGATGCCTAGCACATAAGATTATCAGCAAAAATTTAAAAATTTTATTGCAATTTTTCTCATTTTGCGATAGAATTATGGTCTTTGGTAAACGGAAGCTTGGCAGAGCGGTTGAATGCAACAGTCTTGAAAACTGTCGAGGGTGCGAGCCCTCCGTGAGTTCGAATCTCACAGCTTCCGCCAATTAGATTTGACAATACACATCTAATTGTGACATAATAATTACCTTATCAATCGCGGGGTGGAGCAGCTTGGTAGCTCGTCGGGCTCATAACCCGAAGGTCGTTGGTTCAAATCCAGCCCCCGCAACCAATTCATATTCAAGAAAAAATCACCAAAACCTCAATAAAATCAAGCCTTACAGCCTAGTTTAATATTTGGTTTAGCTTACCTAAAATACCCCTAAATATGCGCCAAAATGCGTAAAATTCCGTCCGCTTTGCCCCAAATTTGCCCCAAAATTTAAGATAGTAGAAGCTGCATTATGAAGCCGTATGCGATTTATCATGCTAGTATTTTCCCACAAAATTATAACCTTTGTCTTCGGTTTTAGGTATCCATCTACCATATTTTTTAAATATCATCTCAACATCAACGTGTCCCATCTGAGTTGCTACCCACCAAGCATTCTCGCCATTAGATAATAATGTTGAGGCGAAAGTATGGCGCATCTGATAACAGTTCCGATATTTCACTTTTGTAGTGGCAAGTAAATACCGCCAATGTTCTGCAACCTTTTTACTACTAGACCATGCAATGGCAGTATTGGGATTATGGAATACATAGTCACTATCTTTAGTGTAATTGAGTTGACAAGTAAGTGCTTCAAATGCCTTTGGCAACAGTATTATTTGCCTAGTGCCAGATTTAGTTTTAGTGCCTTTTTCAACGTTGCAAACCTTAGCTCGGCAAATATTGGCAAATCCATTTTTAAAATCAATGTCAGCCCATTTAAGCGCAATTAATTCGCTAATCCTAAGCCCTGACCAGAAACCAAACTGTACAAGATTTTTAATTTGCCCGTGTGCAGCATCAATAATAGTTTGTTTTTCTATTTCATTAAATGGCTCAGCGTTAAAATCTGATTTTACTGATGCCACTTGAATTAATTTGCTTAATGCAATCTGTTCAATTGGATTATCTTTTAATAATCCGTCATTAATTGTATCAGCAAATAAATTACGTAATGGGGTTAAATAATTCCGAATTGTTTTAGGTGTGGCTTCTAAATTAGATATCCACTCTCTAATTATGGGAGCAGTAATCTCATTAATATTGTACTTACCAAAATTAGGAATCAGTTGCCCTTTAATTACTTTGCGATAACCGTCAAATGTTGATGGTGACATATAACCATTTTCTACCATCCTAGCATAATTAGCCAATTGTTGCTCTAAAAGTTCTTGGCAATAATAAACCTTAATCCCCGAGTTCAAGTGCGAAACGCATTAACTATGATATTTCTTTGTTTCTTTGGAATTAATTTTTTATTAATTCCAAAGTATACCTCATGAGCAGTTTTACCATTATGAATTTTTCTTGGTAAATGATTGATTTTATATAGTGCAAGCTGTAACTCCTTATCAGTAATATTGACAAAATCAGTTCCCTTTGGAAAATAACGCCGAATCAGTCCATTAATATTCTCATTGCTTCCTCGTTGATAACTAGAGTATGGGTCAGCAAAATAATACTTAGCATTTAATGCTGTAGCTAATTCTAAATGTTTTGCAAACTCCACCCCATTATCACTCGTTATTGTTTTGATTCGCCGTTTATGCTGAAGTAATAACTCCAATAGTTTATGCAGTGTCTCTTCTCCAGTTTTACTACCAACCAACTTTGCCATGCTAAATCTAGACTTACGTTCAGTTGCAGTAATAATACCTGCTTTATTAATAGGGCCAACAATTGAGTCAATCTCAATATCACCAACCCGACTACGCTCATCTACAATAGCTTCACGTTGATGTATTGAGGTTTTATTACTTACTTTTTGTTCTTGTTTATTTACTTTTTTCTTGCGTTTTTTATGCTCTCGACGTAGGTATTTATAAAGATCTCCA
>CAZJFO010000086.1:0-4418 GCA_964545465.1 uncultured Neisseria sp. | reverse complement strand
TCCACTTCCAACATGTGAATTACAAGCTGAAAGAAAAACTAATAATGATAGTATAACTAAATAATATGTTGATATTCGGGTACTCATAATTTTAAAAGTGCCTTAAAAAGTCATTACTACTACATCATATAGTCGCAAATTCTATCATAATGCCTTTCTTTTTGCACCTAATAACTACCCCGAAATTTTTGTGTATTTGATCAAACAAATTATAGGTTGGTAATGTTGCATTTAGAGTTTTTATGAGTTTATCTTTTTGGTTCTTCTATTAATTAGTATAACTCCAAGCATGATGCCAGTTATAGACATCATTGAGCCAACTAGCTCTGGGTAATTATAATCATAACCAAAGGCAAGAGGTAACCCTCCGAGATAGGCACCTAATGCATTTGCTAAATTGAAAGATGATTGGCTAACTGATGAGGCTAACAACTCTGAGCCTTTAGAGGAGCGAATCATTAAGATTTGAATAGGTGCACTAAAAGAAAATGCTAATGCCCCAGTTATAAAAGTCATAAATAAGGTAGGTATCTTATATTGTGCAGTAAAGTGAATAGTTATTAAAGCAATCGTCATAGCAATAAATAAAGTAATTATAGTCTTAAGAGGAGAATATATATCTGACAGTCTGCCACCAAGTAAATTACCCGCTACCATTCCAAACCCTGCTAAAGACATAATATACGGCACATGGCTAATATTAAAATGGCTGACATTAGTCAGTAATGGTGTGATATAGCTTATCCATGTAAAAAAACCTCCGGTTCCTATCGCTGTTAAGAGGATGATTAACCAAGAGTCTAAATGTGCAAAAAAAGTAAACTCTTTCTTTATGTTCTTGTTTTCATGAGACTTCATTACAGGAATCCAAGCTACTATACCGATAATAGTAATAAGCCCAACTAAAGCAATAAGTATAAAAGTATAACGCCATAAATAATGGTGCCCAATATAAGTACCCAAAGGAACTCCAGCTAAGTTAGCAATCGTAAGCCCTGCAAACATTATAGAAACAGCTTGGGCTTCCTTACCTTTTTTGGCAATTCTACTAGCTACAACAGCACCAACACCAAAAAAAGCTCCATGGGGCAAGCCTGATAAAAATCGAGTTAGAAGTAAGGTGTAAAAGGTTGGTGCAAATGCTGATGAGAAGTTAAAAATAGTAAATAGAATTACTAAGAAAATTAGTATTTTCTTTGGTGGGTAACGACCAGAAATTAAAACTAAACTTGGAGCACCAATTACTACACCAACAGCATACATTGCAATTAAATATCCTGCAATAGGTATCGACACCCCAAAATTTGAAGCTAAATCTGGTAATAACCCCATCATGGCAAATTCTGTAATACCAAGGGTAAGACCACCAAGTAATAACCCTACTAGACCTATATGCATTTTATTCCTAAAAACGATTAAAGACGAATATCAAATATTATGTTTTTGATTATAAATTTTTGTGCTACTATATTACTCATTCTAAACTTACTAAACCACAATATTTATTAATTTATTTGGAACTACAATTATTTTCTTAATTGTTTGCCCTATGATAAATTTTTGTACATTATAATTTTCTTGTGCCAATTCTTCTACTTGATCCTTAGATAATGATTTATCAACCATTATCTTAGCTCTTAGTTTACCATTTACTTGAATAATCACTTCAACTTCTTCAGTATCAAGAGCTGACTCATCAGCAACAGGCCAATACTGATTTAAAAGCTCAGTTCCTGGTTGTAATATTTGCCATAGCTCTTCACATATATGTGGGGTTATAGGGGATAAAAGTATTACTACATTTTCAAGTAGCTCTTGAGATAGTGGTTGTCCAACCATTATCTCAAGCTTGGTATAGCTATTAAGAAGTTCCATAATAGCAGCAATTACAGTATTAAACTGCTGACGTACTTTATAGTCATTGGTTACTTTAGCTATAGTTTGATGTAAGTTTGTACGAAGTTTTTTTTGTTCATTAGTTAATTCACCAGATTTGTATCTAGTTACAATACCACGTTTGTGGTGCTCATAAACCAGCTTCCATAAGCGACGAATAAACCGGCTGCTACCTTCTATTCCTTGTTCAACCCATTCTAACGATTGTTCAGGTGGAGCTGCAAACATCATAAATAAACGAGCCGTATCAGCTCCATACTGGTTAATAATAAATTGTGGATCAATACCGTTATTTTTCGATTTCGACATTTTTTCCATGCCGCCAATTTGAACCAGTTGATTATCAAGGTTATAATGTGCAGAGACTATTTGTCCTTTGTCGTTATGAGTAAGCTTTATGTCAGCAGGATTAAACCAGGTTTTTTTACCACTAGCGTCCTCACGGTAATACGTATCAGCTAAAACCATACCTTGGGTTAATAGATTCGTAAATGGTTCATCAGAGTTTACGAGATCTAAATCACGCAAACATTTATGGAAAAATCGAGCATAAAGTAAATGCAATATCGCATGCTCAACACCACCGATATATTGATCAACAGGATTCCAGTAATTAGCTCGATTATCCAAAATTTTGTCGCTACAGTCATATGAAGCATAACGTGCATAATACCAGCTTGAGTCTACGAAAGTGTCCATAGTATCCGTTTCGCGTTTGGCATCTAATCCACATTTAGGACATTTGGTCTCATAAAATTCTGGCATCCGAGCTAGAGGTGAACCAAGACCATCAGGTATTACATCCTCAGGTAGAATTACGGGGAGTTGATTATCAGGTACAATGACATCGCCACACGATTCGCAGTGAATAATAGGTATTGGGCAACCCCAGTAGCGCTGTCTTGAGATACCCCAATCCCTGAGGCGGTAATTAGTCTTGCTCTTTGCATTGTTACCAAGGATTTGTTCTACTTTTACAAATGCCTCGTCAAAATTAAGGCTATTTAGGCTACCAGAGTTTATCAATATGCCTTTTTCAGTATATGCAGCTTTTAAGGGAGTATCCAGGGTTTCAGCATTTGTTGGGGTAATTACTTGCTTAACAGGTAAATTATATTTACTTGCAAATTCAAAGTCACGCTCATCATGAGCAGGAACACCCATAACAGCACCACTACCATAACTCATCAAAACATAATTAGCAATCCATACTGGAATTTGTTCGCCATTTATGGGGTGATTAACATATAAGCCACTAAAAACTCCAGTCTTTTCGGCTTTTGATAACTCAGCTTCGGATACTCCACCTTGCTTGTATTTATCAATGTACTTTGCTAGTTGAGGGGTTAGTTTAAGTGCTGCTTCAGCTAAAGGATGCACTACTGATACTGCAACATAAGTTACCCCCATTAGAGTATCAGGACGTGTGGTAAATACATTTAGGCTACCATTTGTGTAGGGAAATGTTATCTCCATCCCTTTTGATTTACCAATCCAGTTTCGTTGCATGGTTTTAACTTGAAGGGGCCAGCCATCTAGTGTATCTAGATCATCTAATAATTCAGAAGCGTAATCAGTAATTTTGAAATAATACATGGGGATTTCTTTTTTGATAATTGTAGCCCCAGAGCGCCATCCCTTGCCATCTATAACTTGTTCGTTAGCTAAAACAGTTTGGTCAATTGGATCCCAATTAACAACCCCGTTTTTACGATAAATAATACCTTTTTCATAAAGCTTGGTAAATAGCCACTGCTGATGCCGGTAATATTCTGGGGAACAAGTTGCAAACTCGCGCTTCCAGTCAACTGCTAGACCAAGGCTTTGTAGTTGACTACGCATGTATTCTATGTTTTGATACGTCCAAGCTCTGGGTGGTTTGTTATTTTGTAGTGCTGCATTTTCAGCAGGTAATCCAAAAGAGTCCCAACCAATTGGTTGTAGGACATTATATCCTTGCATACGATAAAAGCGAGATAAAACATCACCGATAGTGTAGTTACGAACATGACCCATATGAAGTTTGCCTGATGGGTAAGCAAACATAGATAAACAATAATACTTAGGTTTATGTGAGTTTTCACTTACTTCAAAAGTTTTGTTGGTTAGCCATTTTTGTTGCTGTTTTTTTTCATTGCTATTAAAGTCATAATTTTCCTGCATCTTTTTCTCGTGTTAAAACTATTTAATCTCATGATTTTAGCATAAATTGCCCCTGAAAATCTTGTAATAATAATCATCATTTTTATATTTAATTAGCTTACTGAGTTTTATTCTTAAATGAATCTAACAAAAACTGTATTCCTTTCGATTAAGTTAAATTCTCAATGACTATTTCTATACGATTTTCTATCCCTCCGTTTGCGGAGGTAATTACATTATATAATTTTGCTACAATAAACCACTTAAAAACTGCATACAGGTAAATGCGGTATAAAAAATATTTTAAAGAGGATAATCATGAAGATTAAACAATTAGTCAGTGCAGTATTTTGTGCTGCTATTTTGGTGGGCTGTGAAAG
>CAZJFO010000085.1:4011-4425 GCA_964545465.1 uncultured Neisseria sp. | reverse complement strand
TAGGCACTACAAGTCAGCAAATTCGCTATAGCACCGTTACAGCCGATTTAACCATGATATCAGGAAACGGTGATAATGTTTGGGCGGCAGGTAATGGTAGCACTCTACTTACAAGTACCAACAAAGGAGCTTCATGGTCAAAAATTACATTGCCTGCAGGTATAACAGGAAACTTTACAGCCTTAACATCATCTAGTTTTGGCACTTATGCAGCAATAGGAAAAACACTGATATATAAATCTAATTCGTCAAATAGCTTTGTACTTTTACAAACATTTAATGCAAACGTAAATAGTATCTTCCTAAAACCAGATGGTAGCGGAATGTTGGTAGGTAATAATGGTTTAGCTGCTAATATCACATATAGTAACAATACTCCCAATATTTCACTAATTGATGTTGATGCTACACCAA
>CAZJFO010000085.1:0-3937 GCA_964545465.1 uncultured Neisseria sp. | reverse complement strand
CTTAGATCTTGCTTCGGTAACCTTCACTGATGACCTAACAGCCTACATCACGGCCAACACCAATACAGTAATCAAAACCACCGATGGAGGAGCACATTGGCATTTGTTGTCAAACAAGTTATCTGTCAATACTGGTACACCATTATTAGCAATCAATAGCAAGCAGCAAGGAGCATTGATTGAATCAACAGGAAATGTTAGTGCTTTATCCGACGCATCCGACAAATTCTCATCACGATTCTGGTACGACGAACTTGGCCGTTTATGTCTTTCTCAAAACGCCAAACAATTCAACATAGGAAAATACTTAAATCCAGTAGATCAAACTAAAAGGGCATATTCTTATACATTGTATGACGACATTGGAAGAATTAAAGAAGTAGGCGAACTTATTACAAGCGAAACTACAGCATTACCACTTTCTGGCAAATACGAAAACCAAGTTCGCTACGCAGGCGTAGAAACCCTTGTGAACAATCCAATAAATACCACAAGACAAATCACCCGTACCTATTACGATGTGCCAGCATTCCCAATCACTTGGCAAGGACAAACTATCAATCAAGATAATTTAAGAACGAGAGTTGCTTCCGTAACCTACCAAGAAAATCCGGGAACGAACTATGATAATGCAACCCACTTTAGTTATGACGCACATGGTAACGCAAAAACACTTATTCAAGAAATAGCAAATAAAACGCTTGTAAAAAGGTTAGATTACGACTACGATTTAGTAAGTGGAAATGTGCATTTTTTATACTACCAAAAAGACAAATCTGATCAGTTTATCCATCGTTATGAATATGACGGAGACAATCGTGTTACGGAAGTTTATACTTCAAGAGACGGGATAGTTTGGGACAATGATGCTAACTATGATTATTATGCTCATGGCCCTATAGCTAGGATGACTATTGGCGAGAACAAAGTAGAAGCTCAGAATTATGCTTATACAATACAAGGCTGGACAAAAGGTCTGGATGGTCAGCATTTTAAATATGCATTAGGGTATAATAATAATGACTATACTTCGGTCGGAACGTCAATATTACTTCCTGCACAGGTTGCAACAGGTAAAGATTTATACAATGGCCACATAGCTACTTGGGCAAGTAAAAATTCTCAGGCTAATGGACAGCTAGCTAATACATGGACACAACAATTTATTTATGACCAGTTGAATAGGATTAAATCAGGTATGACACTTGATGGTGGCGATAGCTATAAAAATACCTATTCTTATGATGCGAATGGTAATATTTTAGAATTGAACAGGTTTGATGCAGCTCAAAATCAATTTGACCAGCTAAAATATAATTATCATAATACTGCTTCAGGAGAAAATTATAAAGAAAATACTAATAAGCTTGCTTGGATAGATGAAACTTATAATAATGGCATTGCTACCAGTCGTACTGATGATATTGAAGATATGGGTAGTGATAATTATAAGTATGATGAAACAGGTAATTTAGTGTTTGATGCGAGTGAAGGTATAGAAAGAATTGAGTGGAATACGTCTGGAAAGATTACTAAGGTGATTAGAAAGAAAGGTGGGCAGAACTATGACTTGGCATTTAGCTATGATGCAACAGGGCATAGGGTAAGCAAAACGACTATAAGCAGAGATGTAAATGGGGTAGAAACATCTAGCTCCACTACCTATTATGTAAGGAATTCCCAAGGTAAGAATTTGGTTAACTATTTGGGTATTAATGCAAGTGAATTTATAGTTTATGGAAGTGGTAGGTTAGGTTCATTGAACAATGGTTCTAAAGTATACGAACTGACAGATCATTTAGGAAATGTTAGAACAGTACTTAATGAGAGAGGCTTAGTTTTTTCAGCAACAGATTATTATCCATTTGGTATGGCCTTGGGTAATAAGTTTGGAACTTATAGATATGGGTTTCATGGTAAGGAGTTAGATAATGAAGGATTAGGCGGAGGACTATCAACTTATGATTATGGTTTTAGGATTTATAATACAGGGATAGCCCGATTTTTAAGCGTTGACCCATTGGTATCGACTTACCCAATGTTAACACCATATCAATTCGCATCGAACCGCCCTATTGACGGTATTGATTTAGATGGTAAGGAATATCTAAGAGAAGATGAAGCCAGAGTAAAAATCGTAGGAGGTTCGATTGAGCTTAATTTACAAAATTGTTCAGATATTTATCGTGCAGAATGGAATTATAGAGACCGAACACAGACACCACCAGCAGGTAATATCGGAGGTTTCCCTAAAACAATTGGTACATTAGAACATCCAACTTTACCTACTTTTCCTGAAGCATCACATTTGGACGGTAGTTTAGGTGCTAATGATCCCACTATAAATACAACTGATCAAACTGTAAATCCCCCAACTAGTAATAGTAGTCGTAAGGCATTGAGTAAAATGTATAAATTACAAGCAAATGGAGGAGCTGCAAACCGTACATACAAACAAAGAACAGTGTCTGGAGCATCTCCAAAGGCTTCGGGTGTAGCTCTTTCTGCTTTGGTATTGAATGCCGTTTCATGGGGAATAGAAAGATCTTGGAAGTTAGATATAAAAGAAGATGTTACTAAGATAAATGAACAGGTTGCTATCATAAGAGCAAAAGTGTTGACAGATTTACAAAAGGCTATCGATCAGAATATCATTCCTGAAAAATATATGAATGTTGAAAACTTAGGTCAGATAGCGAATGTGATATTAACAGGCGAGAATTTGAGTAGTGATAAGGGTATTGGAGAAATAGGTATGAAAATAGTTAAAGAAATATCAAAGAATTATCGTGCAAAACTAGACTTTCACTTTAATAGTAGTGGCTCGTCTACAACACCTGCTGATGCATTGAAAACAGCCCCAGTAGTTATCAAAAAATAATCCATATTCTGCTTTAATCAGAGAGAAATAGCACCCCTCTGATTAAAGCAGAATATGGAATAATCTCAAATATATTATAACACCCTGCTGCATTCAAAAGTTATACTGTCAGCTTTAAGGCTCATTTTATAAAACAATTCCCCATCAACGGGGAATGTCTTTATTTTAATATCAGTTACTTCAAATTTTTTGTTGAAAATAATATTGCCTGTTTTAATTTCAAGGTATATTTTATCACTCTCCTTGTAAACTTCCCATGTGCCGTTTTCTTCTTTTTTGCGATGTTCTAAATCAAATAAAGGTAGGAAACATGACTTATCTTTATTTAAAGCAATGGCATTATTTAATAAATCCCAATCTAAGGGTTCTTTATGTACATACGCCTGATCCACCTGCCAAAGTCCCTGAATCTGTTTTTCAATATCCGTACAGGATAAATTAAGTATTGGTAGAAATACTATTAAAATATAAAACGTAATCTTTTTCATAGTTATTTAAATTTAATTACAGCACACTCATTCATTTTATCGGAGAAAATCACGCCATCCGCATCGCTGTACTGGTTGTTTACGGCTTCGGTCATGCGTTCTAGTTTTTGGGATAATATCAAATTATGTTGCCCCGCATCAAGAATGTTTAATAGTACTTTACCGAATTTGTCTTTACCAATACCAAAAGAGTTCCAAACACTTTCAAGACTATCGCCTTTAAAAGTTTTTAAAGTAGTGTATTCGCTTACTGGTTCAGCTTCAATAAACACATGTAAGTTGTTTATTTTTTGAACCGTTGCATAGTCATTGGTAAGCTTGTTTTCTTTAGGAGGATTTACAAAAGGTAATCCAAAATATACTAATCCCGCTCCGAAAATAAACGCTATAATAACCGATAAGATTAATACTGGAAAATTGTTTTGATTGTTTTTAGTTGCCATAAAATTGAAAGTTAAATGATAAAGTTTAATATAAGATTATTTAGTTTTAATTATTTTCTGCTAGTCTTAAAATCTACTTTTTGGTTTAATAAATCTATTTTTTTGTCAATTGAGATTGTTCGTTC
>CAZJFO010000084.1:0-4448 GCA_964545465.1 uncultured Neisseria sp. | reverse complement strand
AGATATGTATAACGATATGGCCTACGCTGGGATGACGCAAAAACGCTGGGATGACAACCCCCTTGGGATGACAAAGTTTTGGGGTGACAAATTCCTGAGATGACGCTACTAATGAAAGAGGGATTGTAAAATGCAGAAAGATGATTTGTTTATAGAAGCTCATAGTAAGCTTAAAACTGTGCGCGATTTCCTGCGTTTCGGGATTAGTTTATTTAATAAACATAATCTTTTTTATGGTCATGGTACTACGAATGTCTATGATGAAGTAGTTTACTTAATCCTAGCAACTCTTAATCTACCACTTGATGTTTTAGAGCCATATCTTGATGCTGTAATTCTTGATATGGAAGCTACAATGATACTTGATAGATTTAAAAAAAGAGCTATCGATGCTATACCTGCTGCATATTTGACTAATGAGGCAATTATCCAAGGATATTCGTTTTATGTAGATGAGCGCGTTATTATTCCGCGTTCCTTTATTCCTGAGGTTTTATTAAATGATGGGCTTGCTCCGTTCATAGAGCATGTAGAATTAGTGCATACTGTATTAGATCTATGTACTGGTAATGGTTCTATTGCAGTTGTTGCTGCAGATTATTTTTATGATAGTGATGTAATTGCACTAGATATCGATAATGACGCACTAGATGTAGCTGCTATAAATATCGAACGTTATGATATGGCAGATAGAGTAACGCTAGTACAGTCGGATCTTTGGAGTAGTCTAGGCGGCAAAAAGTTTGATTTGATTTTGACTAATCCGCCATATGTAGATAAGCTAAGAATGGATATGCTAAGCCCTGAATATTTACATGAACCAGAACATGCATTATTTGGAGGTGAAAGTGGTCTAGATCTAGTTATTGAAATCTTACAAAATGCACATCAATACTTAAACCCAAATGGAGTTTTGGTTGTAGAAATGGGTGATAATAAAGAAGAATTAGAAGACATATATCCTAATCTTCCTTTTACATGGCTTACAACTACTAGTGGTGATGGTTTTGTATTCGCCCTAACTTATGAAGATCTTATAACAAATACCTAGTATGGCAAAAAACTCTCTATCTGTAGTGCTACATGAACCTGATATTCCTCAAAATACTGGTAATATAATTCGTCTTTGTGCTAATGCTGGATGTGAACTTCATTTAATAAAACCTCTTGGTTTTCCACTTGAAGATAAAAAACTACGTCGAGCTGGGCTTGATTACCATGAATATGCCAATATTACAGTACATGATAATTGGAAGAGTTTTAGTCGCTACACTAAACCAAGGCGCATAATTGCTATTGAAACTGTCGGTAATATTAATTATGATAAAATTGAGTACCATACAAATGATGTGCTGTTGTTTGGTTCTGAAACACGAGGGCTACCGAAAGACGTGTTAGGTAATGTAAATATGGTAGCAAGAATACCTATGCAAAAATCTCAAAGAAGTCTCAATTTGTCTAATTCAGTTGCTCTTTGTGTTTATGAAGCATGGCGGCAATTAGGTTTTATTGGAGGTGTATAAATGTTAAAAAAGATAATATTATTTTTGTTATTGACTATAGTTCTAAGTTTAGTTAGTGCTACGGAGGTTTTAGAGAAATCAGTATTATCCCCAAAAATGGCACATAAAAATCATAAAGCACACAAAAACCATGAGAAATTTGCGAAAAAATATCAAAACTATATGTATGGAATAGCGACATATTATGGAGGGAGAGATGGTTTTGATGGTGGTAAGATGGCAAATGGTAAGATATTTGATTCAAGTAATATCAATGTTGCTGCCCATCCAACATTACCACTTGGAACCAAATTAAAAGTAAATGATTTATCTTCAAATCGGGTTATCTACGTTGAAGTAACCGATCGAATGCCTAAAAGATTGCGAGTAATTGATTTAAGTAATTCTGCAGCAAAGCTTTTAGGGATGTATCGACGAGGCACTGCCAAGGTAAAATTAACTATTGTTAGTAATCAAGAATACCAAGATAACAAGAATATTCTTGCAGTAAACGATTAATATTAGAATGCGCTCATTAATTATCTATTGATCTTCATAAGCTTCAACTATTTTTTGTACTAAAGGATGTCTCACTACATCAATCTTGGTAAAATGATGAAAATGAATGCCTCTAATATTTTTTAGAATATTTTCAACAGCTATAAGACCACTTTTTTGACTACGATCCAAATCAATCTGTGTTATGTCTCCGGTTATTATAGCCTTGGAACCAAAACCTATCCGAGTTAGAAACATTTTCATCTGCTCAGGAGTTGTATTTTGAGCTTCGTCAAGAATAACTACTGCGTTATTTAGGGTTCTACCACGCATAAATGCTAAGGGTGCTATTTCAATAAGGGCTTTTTCAAATAAACGTGAAACTTTATCAAAGCCTAATAAATCATATAAGGCATCATATAATGGGCGCAGGTATGGGTCAACTTTTTGAGCTAAATCTCCTGGTAGAAATCCAAGTTTTTCTCCCGCTTCTACTGCTGGACGCACTAATATGATGCGGCGAACAAGTTCTTTTTCAAATAGTTCTGTTGCACAAGCAACTGCAAGATATGTTTTACCAGTACCAGCAGGTCCAATTCCAAAAATAATATCATTATTAAAGATTGCTGCAATATAATTATTTTGGTTAGCAGTACGGCCGGTAACATCGCCACGGCGAGAGTGAATAATTGTAGAGTTATCGTGAACTTCAGGGTTATTTCCTGATGCTAGACCTAATTGAATGTCTTCGATACTTAATGAACCGTATTTTGCTAACTCAAAGAAGTTTTTTAAACTCTCTATTGCAGAGTCGGTGTTTTGGCCACGCACAGTAAAGCTATCACCAACGCGGTTTATTGTAACGTCAAAATGATTGGCTATTTGACGAATATGCTCATCCATTGGACCGCATAAAGTTATTAATGCATTATTATTTTCTAGATCAAAAGAAATTTTTTGCATGATACGAGCTCCTCATTAATTGGTTATTACTATGTTACCTCGAAGACTATTGGGCATACATTCAACGATTTCAACGTCAATTATCTGTCCAATCAAGCGTTCATTACCAGAAAAATTTACTACTTTGTAGTTTTCGGTTCTACCGCTTAATTCATTAGGATCCCGCTTTGATTTACCCTCTACTAATACTTTTTGAATGGTACCAACCATTTTTTGACTAATTTGTTTTGCTTGAGATTCAATTTTCTTTTGAAGTTTTTGTAAGCGTTCAAGCTTGGTGGCTGAAGAGGTATCATCTTGCAGTTCTGCCGCAGGAGTGCCGGGGCGTTTTGAGTATACAAAGCTAAAGCTGGTGTCATATCCAACGTCTTCAATTAGCTGCATTGTCTTCTCAAAATCAGCTTCAGTTTCGCCTGGAAATCCAATAATAAAATCAGATGAAAATGAAATCCCTGGGCGAAGAGCTTTAATTTTACGAATAATAGACTTGTATTCAAGGTTAGTGTATCCGCGTTTCATAGCTGCTAATACACGATCAGAACCACTTTGCGCTGGTAAATGTAAGTGTGAAACTAGTTTTGGTAAGGTGCCGTAGCAGTCAATAACTCTTTGCGTCATCTCTTTAGGGTGGGAGGTTGTGTAGCGAATACGTAAAACTTCAGGTATCGCATTGATAAACTCAAGTAATAGTGCAAAATCAGCCATCTCACCATCAGTCATTATCCCACGGTAAGCGTTAACATTTTGTCCTAGAAGATGAATTTCTTTAATTCCTTGGGATGTTAATTCATTAACCTCTTTAAGAATATCTTCAAATGGGCGAGACACTTCTTCACCGCGTGTATAAGGAACTACGCAAAATGAACAGTACTTAGAGCAGCCTTCCATTATTGATACATATGCAGCGACACCTTCAACACGAGCTGAGGGCATATTGTCAAATTTCTCAATTTCCGGAAAAGTAATATCAACTTGTGATTTACCAGTTTGGCGTTTGCTTTTGATTAACTCAGGAATCCTGTGAAGAGTTTGAGGTCCAAATACTATATCTACATAAGGTGCACGTTTAACTATATTCTTACCTTCCTGAGATGCTACACAGCCACCAACACCAATAATCACATCTGGGTTTTGCTCTTTTATGTGGCGAATTCTACCTAGATCTGAAAATACTTTCTCTTGAGCTTTCTCACGAACTGAACAGGTATTAAATAAAATAACTGAAGCTTCTTCAGGGAAGGTGGTTTTTTCATAACCCTCGAATTGATTCAGTATATCAGCCATTTTGTCTGAATCGTATTCATTCATTTGACAACCAAAGGTTTTGATAAATAATTTTTTTGACATAAGATCCTTAGCTACACATAATAATGTTTTAATACAAGCTATTTTATCATATGCACCAAAAAATAGTGAAGAAACTTTTATAGAATATATTTTACGTTTTACGGTATTATAGTATATAATAATGCCTTCATGTACTAT
>CAZJFO010000083.1:0-4561 GCA_964545465.1 uncultured Neisseria sp. | reverse complement strand
CGAAAAAAGTAACTCAAACGAGAATAATATTCTGGTTTTTGCTAGACCTGAAAGCTCAGAAAAGGGTAATAAAGAATACTCCAACAAAAGCTAGTTGATTTATTTTAGCTTAAATTCAATTAGATTCTTCTAGTATAAATACAGGTGGTTTATTTAAAATTTAAGCAAAAAATTCTAAATACGAATAATCTGATATAGTTTTAAAACTGCTATTTTATTTCTTTTTTTGCTTATTATTAATTATTTCGGCCAGCTACTATTATTGATTCCGGAAAATACCGAGATCTTGGTTTCGTGAGAACTTTAATTATTCATCATTAAATCTTTAATTTTTAAATTGTATAGATTTTTCATAATAATTAATGTAACGATTAATGTGTATTTTATCATTTTTAGACAATTCACTTTTAGAAATCGAACAGAATGAGTTCAAGCATTGATGAATTAGCTGATACGCCAAACGAGACGGGGAATCTTTCAAACAGCAGCTCAGGATATACTATGAATACGATTGAAGAGAATCACCATATATTGCAGCAAAATCTTGACTATGCATACGCTATGATGAATGATGGTACTGTAGCAACACCAACAGAGATACTTTCACAATCATCATATTCCTTGGCTTCATTGTCATTTTCAGCGATGTCAACAATAACTAGTCCATACAGATCCTATGAGAGTTCATATGAAAATTCTTTCACGGATACTTCTTCGTCTACTGATATTTTAAATGAGTATTATTTTGAAAATTTAGCTAAGTTTAAAAGAGAGTTTAACGATGAACTTAATTTAATTGCTGATTGTCTGATTGATGGTCAAGGTCGCTTTGATTGAAAAATTATTAACATTAATCAAAATTTTTTCAATCATTTTTTGATGAAAATTAAGGCGAAAAGATTTTTTTGGATCATTTTTTTATAATATTTTATCGATATTTTCGTAAACCAGTTACCATTTTCAATATTATTACAATCTAAAGTTAAACCAAGAATAAAAAATAAGATACTGAATGTTATTTAATTATGAAAACATCAGAAATAATTATTCGAAAAGTGAGTGTAGACTTATTAATGTGAAATAAATATTTCAGCTAATAAGAACATAAAGAAAAATTGTTTGCTTTTGCGGGATGTAAGTTAGTTCAGTTATGATTCCGATTATAATCACATAAATTTTTAACTCTGCTTGAAAGTTTAGTTGTTTATTGAGGATAAGTTTTCTTTTGTCAATGTTTCTTACTTTTCCATTTCCATGGCGTTAGTAGATGATTTAAGTATAACAAATACATCATCAACATATCTTATCCAAAAGACAACGCCGAGTTGCTTGAGTCTGTTTATATTGTGTTTCTCAAGCTCAGACATTAATATGTTAGCAAACAGTGGACCAAGTGTGTTTACTATACTCACTCCATCTATTTGTTCTTAATATTTATCGTCGAACTTGTAGATTCCTTTCTGGACGCAAATCGCAAGGAACTTTTTTAGTTTTTTTTCTAGAAAGCCCATGTTATTTATCATCTTTACTTATAAAGCATCTTTTCAGGATGATTTCAATCGTTTTCTAGACAGGTTCATTGGTAAATAAGGATGAAACATCGAAGCTTGCTAGAAAGTTTTCTCTATCGAGTTTTTCTTCGGAAATAATGTTGACAAAGTCGAAAGTATCCTCTGCCATGAATTTATCATCAGAAAGAATTGGTTTGATTATTTAATCAAGGTACTATGAAAGCTCATGAGAGTTTGTAACTATCGCAGAAATAATCGGGCGTATGGGCGTTTGCTTTTTATATATTTTTTGGAGGCCATACATGATGCGGATTTTAGAGCTACATTTAAAAATTCGGTCATAAGAAACCTTGTTAAAAGCCCCGTGTTTTTTGTAGAGATAACTAATCTTGTTTTGGGGTCCTTTTTCACGGTCATACGTATCGTCACCGTGTAATCAGTTGAACTTGCCATCTTCAGCTGGTAACAAGGCTGCTTTTTGCCAACAGCTTTGGTGTCCTGGACAACTACTGCTTCTCCTTTTTCAGATTTTGTGACGATTATGGAGGGGTCAGACGACAGGTATTTAAGGGCTTTTCTTTCATCAGGTATTAGGTTGTCTTCAGCTTTCTTAGCTAGCTTGATAAAATCGAACGCATATGTTTGAAATAATTTTACTTATTTTACAAAAATCAATCAACACTCACTTTTCAAATCATTGTTTCTGTTGTATACATTTTTAAATAATTTTCAGTATATGATTTGTATTCTTGGTTTAACTTCTTTAGATTGTAATAATCTTAAAAAATTGTAACTGGATTACCGAAATATCGATGAAAAAATTATAACAAAAATGATAAAAAAAAATCTTCTGGCTTTAATTTTCATTATCAAATGCTTACTCAAACGATTTAAAGCTGAAGGTAACACTTACAGTCTAAAAAGATTCAATCATTTTTAATCAATAAAATGTCTAACTGAAAATGTAATGTCTTCGTATTTACTCTTTGTGAAAATATTAAAAGATTTAATATTCTTATTTAAATTTTGATTTTTTTTTGGTTTTAGATTTTATTTTGTGATTTTACTAATATATTAAAATGATTTTTATTTTTTATATTTAGATGAAATATTTTGCTTTTGTTTTATTTGCATTCAGTATAGTAATATATACCGAATGTTATTCAGTAGATAAGAGAGATTCTTCACAAGTTGATGCGTATTACATTGAAACCCAAAAAGCATTGTCGAGGGGTTATGGAATAAAATCTATGCCAATCTACTCTTCAGAAAGGACAATGCAAATATGCAACACAAATAGTGAAGAGATGGATGTCTGGAACAGGGAAAATCATTGTGATATTCAACAACAACCGGATAAGCAAATAGACTTCGACAGCAACACTTATGGAATATTGTCAAAGCTGCATCAAACGGTTTCAGGTGTTGGTTACGAGTGTAAAATTATTGTGCATAGAATGTGGTTCATGCGAGACTTCTGGTTTACTAATTCTGAATTGAGTGAACAAGAGCATAAAAATTTGAGCGAAGAAGAATGTCGTGCTATGATTGAAACCAAAGTTTGTAATGGCCCTGAAAACGATGACGGAAAAAATGGCATGCCTATGAAGTCAACAGGATTAGGATCATATGAATATGTTCCTGAGTTTCATAAAGTATTTAGTTGGATGAGCACGAATTACGTTCTGAAATACCAGTGTCATATTGAAAGTAGAATAATTCAGGCTGAGTCAATCGATCAAAATTTATTTGGAAAAAATTGTAAAGCATTTGACAAAAAGTGTAAGTTAGATAGAAATATAATTGTGTGGAATGATACAGTTATACATTCATGCCCATTCGATCTCATTCAAAAAATCCATTTAACAAAATCAAATAATTTCGCTGTTAACATGAATGAGAATATTGCTTTTAAAATCAAAAATAAAACAAACCAATGTAAGCTACCTATGTATGAAACTGAAGAAGGTTCTTTCCTTATCAAATGGCAATTTTTAAAAGATCTTCAAAAAGAACATATTCACATTAAGTTAGACGAGAATAAAGAAAAGGTAAACGCTAAGATGGAAGGTCTTCTTGCCACAATTGATTACGATGCTTATTATAATAATAAAAATTTGGATTTATTAAAACGAGAGGAATGTCGTAATTTCTATAACACTCTAAACAGCTTGAGTGGTTTGGAAAATATTTTTACAAGAATAATAACTGATCAACATGAAGAGAGAATAGTTTTTAGCAAAGGAGGGAATATATTTTTTCCAATTTGCTTGTCTGTTGAAAATGTACGAGCTTACAATTCATCAAGATGCTTTGAAAACTTACCTGTATTGTATGATCTTTCACAAATGAATGGTTTAAATCAAATAAAACCTAAACGCTCCAAAGGAATAAAAGGCTTTATGACAACTACTAACGTTATCATACCCAGCTCAAAAGAGATAGATTGTCCTAATACTTCTAGAGACACACTAGGTATAAACTTTTTAATTTTAAATCTTTATTAAAATATATAACTAAATTTTTTTTAATTTAAGCTGAAAATCGTCTGTTTGAGAAAAAGTTCTACGTGCTTGGTAAAGACTCAGTAATAGTTCAATCTGGCAGTATTATTAGCAAAAGTAAAATCTCTACTAAAGAAATCAAAATGAAAGATAAACTGTTTCAGAGAAATTTTCATCATTCAGCCTACGTTTTAAAAGAAGCAATAGATTATTTTAACACACCATTAAATGAAAATGAAGAGTATGCCAGTAGTTATTCATCTGAACCAATACCAACATCAAAAAAGGAAAAGATTAATCCGATCATAGAATTTTTGAAGGACAGCTGGATATGTTTAGAAAATACTACAAAGGCATTGTTTTTCAAACTTTTTATCATTATAATTTTTATTATAATATTGATTATTGTTCCGATCTTTTTATGGAAAAAAAGAAAGAACATAAAAACATACTTAGAATATATATTAAATTCTATTTCTGCTAAAAATAAATTTCATGAAAATTTTTTCAGATCTGAACAAGAGGTTATTAATTTAGATATTTTAG
>CAZJFO010000082.1:0-4578 GCA_964545465.1 uncultured Neisseria sp. | reverse complement strand
AATATAGTGCTGACTTAAAAATCAGTGTTTTAGAAGTATACCCTCTGGGTAGTAAACATAATTTATATATGAGGAAATGTATGTCTCGAATAGCTAGTATACTTAAATGGGTGCTTTGGTTTGCAGTATTTATACTGATATTAGTGCTTATTTTAAATAACTCACAGCCCGTACAATTTAACTTCTATGGAGTTTATAGTTGGAGTTTACCGCTAATTTTGATGGTGTTTGGTGCCTTAATTATTGGGATTATAATAGGACTTATTTATGGATTTGGTCGTGCATTAGAGCTAAAGCTAAGAGTACGCCTTCTAAAAAAAGACTTAGAAGCCCTTAAAAACCAGAATTCCCCATCAAAATAAAGGACTGTAAATTGAATATAATTGTTCTATGGTTGCTAGTTACTCCTTTATTTTTTGCTTTTGGGTGGTTCGCAGGTCGTATTGACATGAAAACTGTGATTAAACAAGCAAAATCATTACCAAAACGTTTGTTTGATAGTCTTGATGCTTTAATTGAGAGTAAGACTGGTGTTGCTAGTGATAATATCTACGATATTATCGAACAAGAACCGCAACTAACAGAGCTACAATTAAGCCTTGGTAAACTTTATAGAAGCCGTGGTGAAAACGATTTAGCTATCAAATTACATAACAAGCTACTTAATTCTCAATATTTATTCTCTAATGAACAAAAAGATAATGTACGGCTCGAGTTAGCAAAGGATTTCCAACATGCAGGTTTAATAGATAGAGCTGAAACCCTACTACTTAAATTAGTTAGTAGCCAATTATACTCACATAAAGCCCAGGATTTATTACTTGATATTTATCAACAAGATAAAAACTGGAAAGATGCTATAGAAACAGCAAAAAGGCTTGCAACATCAGACTACAGTTACCATACAGAAGTAGCACAATTTAATTGTGAATTATCACAAGAGGCTCTAATTAAGTCTGACAATGAATCTGCTATGAAATTTATCAACCAAGCATTAGAAATAAACCGTAAATGCGTAAGAGCCAACCTGCTTTTAGGTGAATTATATGCTAACACTGATGATCATGAACATGCAATTAAAACATGGCAATTAATTGAAAAACAAAATTATCTCTACCTACCTATGGTGGTCGAAAAAATATTTGATTCCTATATACGTTTAAATAAAACTAAAGAAGGCTTAACACTTATTCGTGGTTATGCAACTTTATACCCCAAACTTAACTTTTCAGATTTCTTGTACCAAAAACTAATTACTTTAGAAAGCTCCGATGCGGCATTAGATTATTTACGTGATACGATACGTAATCAGCCTAGCTCAAAAGTTGCTGCATTGATAATGGATAGCTATATAAATCGCCCCGAGCTTCGCCCTGAAATAAGACCTGATATGGAAGTAATAAAGAGCATACTATTAAAATATAACGAAAAACTCTCCAACTTCCGCTGTGGTCGATGTAACTTTAAAACTAAAACCTTCTTCTGGCAATGTCCTGCTTGTTATGAGTGGGAAAGTATTAACCCCAATAACTCAGAAATATAGTTGGTGCACTAAGGTGGTAAATTTCTTTAATCTTTGTCTTGAAATAATTTTATCTGATGACATAGAGTTTAAATGTCATGCTACATTTAAACTCTATAATCAAATAAACAGTAAAGATTGCATCCTAAATTTTGATAAAACTGCTAATATTAAGTCTATACCAGAACCAGGACGTCCCGATAAACCAGAACTAGTACATCCACTTGAAGTACCAAAACGTGGAATAGGAACGCATATCGGTCATGCTGGGCTATTTCATGCCCTAGCTCATATTGAATTTAATGCAATAAATCTTGCACTTGATGCTTGTTATCGCTTTCAATCTATGCCTATTGAATACTATCAAAACTGGATTAGTGTTGCCAAAGATGAAGTTTATCATTTTAGCCTTCTAAATGAACATTTAGCTACTTTGCAATATACTTATGGTGACTTTACTGCCCACACTGGGCTATGGGATATGGTACATAAGACGGAATGTGATGTATTAGTTCGGATGGCATTAGTACCTAGAGTTTTAGAAGCACGAGGAATTGATGCAGTGCCTGAATTAAGAAAAAAAGTATTGCATATAAAAGATACTAAAGGCGCTGATATTTTAGATATAATTCACCATGATGAGATTACCCATGTAAAATATGGCGACATTTGGTTTAAATATCTTTGTGATCAAAGGAGGCTTGATTATACCGATACATTTTTTAGTATTCTTGAAGAATATGCAGCTCCAAAAATAAGAGGTGCCTTTAATCGTATTGGTAGACGTCAAGCTGGATTCTCAGATATTGAATTGGATAAACTATTATTAAGATAGGTAATGATGTTAGATACTAAAATGGTACTTAATAATATTAGCATAGTATTATGTAATACATCACATAGTGGTAATATTGGCTCAGTTGCTCGTGCTATGAAGACTATGGGCTTATATAAACTTATTCTAGTAGCACCAATTGCCAAAATTGATGATGAAGCTTATGCCTTATCTAGTAATGCACGAGATGTGGTAGAAAATGCTACTATTGTTGATTCATTAGAAGAAGCACTACAAAATACTACCATTACCTACGCCCTAACCTCTAGACGCCGCGAATTCAACCATCATCTAAAAACCCCAAAAGAATGTATACCTGAAATTATAACAACTGCTTTAACTAATGAAAAAGTTGCAATTGTCTTTGGAAGTGAAAGAAGTGGGCTTACAATTGAGCAAATAGAAAAATGTAATCGCTTAGTTACGATACCAGGAAATCCAGAATATTTCTCCCTAAATTTAGCCCAAGCAGTTCAGATTATGGCTTATGAAATATATAGTAATTACAATAGTAATATTGACTACCTAAGGACAACAAATGAACAAAAATCAACATTTGCTGATAATCAAGGTATACTAAATCATCTTGATAAGATATTAAATAGTGTAAAATACTATGCGGATAAAAAATCTGAGAGTGTTCATAGAAAGCTCCAAAATATTTTACACAAAGCCAATCTAAACCGTGATGAAGTAGATTTAATTCGTGGGATGCTATCCAAAATGGAACAAAATTTGACAAAAAAGTGATCATATGAATCTATCAATGATGATCTTGTAAGCAATAACAACCTAAATAACAAGGAAGCAGATGCAAAAACTAAAACTTCTCTTGTTTAAATAAATATTCTTCAAGACCAGAAGCGAGCAAACTATTGTTCATAGAAAATACAATGCCTTATGCAAATACCCAACTACCAGACAACCAAAATATCATACACACTATTGTCATAGCACTAGAAGCAGCGAAAATCACATATTTTACAAATAGAAACTTTTGTGACAATGCTATAACTGCAAGATAAGCAGTAAAAATTCCAAAACACATTCTAAAAGAGTTCCACAGGCCAGCAGAAATAAATATTGGAACTATTGTTGCAAGGTTAAATAAAGATTCTTCATAAAACCTTGTTTTCCATAATATTATTGTAGTAATAAATAGAGACACCAAAAAGGCTGTTAAATCATAAACAGTAGCCCTTCTATACATTGATTGCAGTTGAATAATATAATCACCTCCAAAATCAAATCCTGGCCTTGCAAATCCAGGAGCTTTTTGTCCATGTATAAAAGCAATAAAATCACCTACATGTATTTGAAGATATATCATATAACATATAAGAGGTACCAAAATAAGTAAAGATTTAATTAATATCTTGATATCAATTTTATTTTTTCTATAAGCATAATACAATAATGGTAATATAAATGTAACACCTACTATTTTGGTAACTCCCATTAAAGCCGCAAATATAATGCTTAACCAAATTTTATCTTGTTTTAAACAATAAAAGGCTGATAGCGATAAGAACAAAAAAAGTGGCTCAGTAAGCCCAGATAAAAAGTAAATATTAACGGGTGAAAAAATAATTAAACATAAACAAAATTGAATATCTTTTTTATCAAAATTTAAACGTAAAAGATACAAATAAAATATAACAAGTGATATAAAAACCAATAATTGATTGATTATAAATGAAACATAAGGAATTGGTAAAGTACTATTAAGTGAAAAAACTTTTAAAATAAGTGGCCATAGCGGCAACCAAACAAAATTTCCACCACCATTGGAATTAAAAGTAGCGTCATAACCATTAGTTGCAATGCCTGCATAGTTACCGCTATCCCAACGAAACATATCTGTTACGAAGTGTAAATTATTTGCATGTAAAACTGTATTACTTACGAATGAATATTCAACGTAGAAAAAAATTCTGGATAATATAAAAATCATCAACGAAAACAAAACTATATCTTTAAATTGCTGACTATTCGTAATATCATTTAAAAACAATGACTCACTATCTTCGCCTACAGATTGATCCGTCGATTTTTTTATTGCTGAAATATTTTTCTTCATAAAACCCTTCTTAAAAAACGAAATGAATATAAATACAAATTATAACATTATTCATACTGAATAAAATATCTTTTTGTAAGAGTGTAACGTGGATTCAAGCATCAAAAGAAACTGACCTTTTAAAATTTTTAGATCTATTAG
>CAZJFO010000081.1:0-5189 GCA_964545465.1 uncultured Neisseria sp. | reverse complement strand
TTTGGCTTATGCGCCAAGCTGGGCGCTATCTACCTGAATATCGTGAAGTTAGGGCAAAAGCTGGGAGTTTTTTAAATTTATGTAAAAACCCAGAGTTAGCCACACTAGTTACATTACAACCTTTGAAACGTTTTAATCTTGATGCTGCAATTTTATTTAGTGATATTTTAGTTATCCCTGAAGCTATGGGGATGGAGCTTAATTTTGTAGAAAACGAAGGTCCTAAATTTAGTAATAAAATTATGACCGAGCAAGATATTGATAATCTTGATCTGAGTGATATGCTAGGTAAACTTGAATACGTATTTGCAGCGATTAAAAACTGTAAATGTGAGTTAAGCTCAACACCATTGATAGGCTTTAGCGGTTCACCATTTACTTTAGCGTGTTATATGATAGAGGGTGGCTCAAGTAAGGATTATGTTAATGCTAAGCGTTGGTTATATAATAACCCAGAGCTTTCACATAAACTACTAAATAAACTAAGTGATGCAATTATTCAATATCTAATTAAACAAATTGACTCAAGTGTTGATATAGTAATGCTTTTTGATAGCTGGGGTGGGGTTTTATCTGATGCCGCATATCTTGAGTTCTCCCTTCCATATTTAGAGAAGATTCTTAAACATATTCCACAAGTAAATCATTTGGGTACTAAATTACCACGGATAGTATTTACTAAAGGTGGTGGGTTGTGGTTAAATAAAATATCGGCAATTGGTGCTGATGTTATAGGGCTTGATTGGACAATTAATATAGGGGCGGCTAGAGCTATAGTTCCAGATAATATTGCTCTTCAGGGTAATCTTGACCCAGTGCTATTAGCTATTGGCGATAGACATGCACTTAAAAAAGAAGTAACTAGGATTTTAGAAAGTTATCAGGTTGCTAATGGCTATAATAATACGGGGCACGTATTTAATCTTGGACATGGTGTATTACAGATAACTAACCCTGATAATGTAGCGTATTTAGTTGATTTAGTTCATGAATTAAGTAGGACATAATTGGATGTGGCGCTATTTAGTACTGATATTACTTAGTATAAAGATATGTAATGCAGTAAATAGTGTTGGTGTGACTACCTTATTTTATCCATTACGTGCTGAATCTCGAAGTATTTTAATGCCTAGTTCTGAGTCAAATTTAAATGATATTGAGAGTAAACTCAATCAAGTGATGATTTCTCAAGTTCAAACTCCAAAGATAACAACAGTACTTAAGCAAAAGTTGATAGAGTCTGGCACATTTAACGTTTTTGATGGAGATAAGGTCTTAATTAGTTGGGGTGCTACTGAGTCTGGGATTGCTAATTGGGGGCTTGAATCTAGTCATATAGAAAAGCAAACTATTGACAATATCGTACTAGAGTCGGTTGTTAAAATCAAACCACCAAATAAGTCGAACAAATATTTACTTATTGGTTTTATAAAATCTATTGATGCCAATGAGGTTAAACAAGTATTTACAGGAACTAATAACACATCAATATTATATAGTATAGATATTGAAGTTATGTATAAACTTGTTGATGTAGATACTAAAGCAGTGGTTAATAAATTTATTGCGATAGGTCATGGAGGTTTTGCACGAATTATTTCATCAGATATCATTCATATGGCACAAAACCCAGAGGATAGTTCTGATTATATTATCAATGAAGCGATTAATAGTTTGGTAATGAATGTAAAACATGAGCTACTGATAAAAGATGGTTTAGGGGTAATACCGCATTAATTATGTTTAAATATCTACAAAATAGTTTTTCATTGATGACTAAGAGTTATCAAGAGTTATTTTTGAATATTTGTCTTGATGAATTGCATACGATTGATAATAAACTTATAGAAATTAGTAATAATGAGATTATTTATCCAAGTGCTTTAAATACCTTTAGAGCATTTTCTAAGTTTGAGTTAGCTGATACACGTGTAGTAGTTTTGGGGCAAGATCCATACCATGGTAATGGCGAGGCTAATGGCTTGGCTTTCTCTGTAAATTCTGATATCAAAACTCCACCATCGCTACGTAATATATATAAAGAGTTAGGGCTTGAATTTGGGAATACTCAAATAGCTACAGGGAATATATTGACATCTTGGGCTAATCAAGGAGTGTTACTTTTAAATGCAACTCTTACAGTGATTAAGGATAAACCAAATTCTCTAGCTGATATAGGTTGGCAAGTTGTTACAGATAAGATTATTGCCGAAATAAGTAAGCATAATAATAACGTTGTATTTATGCTTTGGGGTAGTTTCGCTCACAAAAAATCTAGCTTAATTGATGATGTTAGGCATCGCATATTAACTACTACGCACCCATCGCCACTTTCTGCTTATCGCGGTTTTCTAGGGTGTAATCATTTTACACTAGCGAATGATTATTTTATTAAAAACAACCTAGAACCGATTAATTGGATTTAAATTTATAGGCTAGGTAGTTTTTTCGAAGACTGCGATTGACTCAATGTGCGAAGTATGCGGGAACATATTCATAACCCCAGCTTGATTGAGATTGTATCCATGTGTATTAACTAACACATCAGCATCTCTTGCAAGAGTCGCTGGATTACATGATACATATACTATCTTAGTTGGTGCTATTTCTGGCGTAATGGATTTTATTAATTCGTATGCACCGTCCCTTGGGGGGTCAATTAGCCATTTATCGAATTTACCAAGTTCTTTTAGAGAGGTTTCATCTACTTTAAATAAATTATTAACTAAGTAGTTTACTTTATGATCTAATTGATTATATTTTGCATTGTCCATCGCCCTTTTAACTAGTTGACTACTACCTTCAATCCCAACAACATTTGAGGCGAACCTCGCAATAGGTAGGGTAAAATTACCAATTCCACAAAAGAAATCAGCAATTTTTTCATTTTCTTGTGGGGCTAGTAGATTAATGGCTAATTCGACCATCCGATTATTCATTTCAGGATTAACTTGAGTGAATTCGCTTGGATAATATGGCATCTCAAGGTTAAATTTAGTTATACTATAACTTAGTTTAGCCACATCTAATGGATAGAATGGATAACAAGTATCAGGGCCTTTGGGTTGTAGCCATATTTGTAATGGTATATTATGGTGAATATCAGCAAATTCTTTAAGCAATATTTCATCATCTGAGTTAAGTGGATCCATAATCCTAAATACTAAAGCAGTTACCCTGTCACCAACCGCAACTTCTATTTGGGGTACTCTATCCTTAATTGACAGTTTATCGACTAATAAACGCAGTTCAGGAATTAATTCAGATACATTTTCAGGTAATATCTTACATTCAGACATATTTGCAACAAATGAAGATCCTTTTTCATGAAACCCAACAAGTACCCCACCTTTTTTAGCTACGTAGCGACTAGACATTCTCGCTCTATGGCGATAGCCCCAAGATACTGAATTCATAGCAGGTATAATTTCATGACTACTAACTTTTCCAATATGTTTGAGGTTATCAATTAGTACTTGTTGCTTGTATTTAACTTGAGCATCTATATCAATATGTTGTAGTGAACAACCGCCACAAATACCAAAATTAGGGCATAGTGGCTCAACTCTTTCATTACTTCTAGTGATTATTTCAAGAGGTCTTGCTTTATCAAATTTATCTCGTCTTTTGTAGATTTCAATATTCACAACTTCAGTAGGTAACACCCCATCAACAAAAATAGTTTTGCCATTTATTCTAGCAATTCCCCTACCATCTAAGTCAATACCCTCGATAGTAACTTGGTGTAGATTTTGTGGTGTATTTTGTTCCATATTAACCAGCCACCACTTTATGGGCTTGTTCATCAGCATGGTAGCTTGAACGCACCAAAGCTCCTACTGCTGCATGTTTAAACCCAATAGAATAAGCAAATTTTTCCATATCTTTAAAAGTTTCAGGGTGCATATAACGAGTAACTGGGGCATGATGTTGTGACGGTTGTAAATATTGCCCAAGAGTCAACATATCGATATTATGATTTCGCATATCTTGTAGGATATCTCTTACTTCGTCATCAGTTTCACCAAGCCCAATCATTATTCCAGATTTGGTAGGTACGTTAGGGCACATTTCTTTAAATTGTTTTAGTAAATTTAATGAGTGCTGATAATCAGAACCCGGTCTATTTTGTTTATATAGACGAGGAGCAGTTTCTAGATTGTGGTTTAATACATCAGGTGGATTATCTTTTAGAATTGCTAGAGCTTTATCAAGTCTACCTCTAAAATCTGGGACTAAAATTTCAATGCGGCAATCAGGGCTAGTTGCACGTATTTCTTTTATACATTCTACAAAATGACCAGCTCCACCATCTCTTAAGTCGTCGCGATCTACACTTGTTATAACTACATATTTTAGATTTAGAATCTTAACTGATCTAGCAATTTCTTTTGGTTCCTCAGGGTTTAATGGATTGGGGCGACCATGTCCGACATCACAAAATGGACAACGTCGAGTACATATATCACCCATAATCATAAAAGTAGCGGTGCCTTTACTAAAGCATTCACCAATGTTGGGGCAACTAGCTTCTTCACATACTGTATGAAGTTTGTGCTCACGAAGCAAGTTTTTGACTTCTTTAAATTTTTCACTAGTTGGGATTTTGACACGTATCCAATCAGGTTTTTTTAGAGTTTCAGTAAGCGGTACAATTTTTATGGGGATCCTAGAGGTTTTTGCCGCATCACGGTGTTTTACGCCTTGAGTGTTGTCTGCTATCATATATGCTATATTTCCTATGGCAAGATACTTTGCCGTTAATTTTTAAATAAGCTATATTTTACCATGAGGCGGGGATGTATTTCACATTCTTTTATATTTTTGGATCGCAGGTAATAGAAGGAAGTCTTAACCGAAGAGCAACAGAGTTGGTGCTTGATTGGGCAGAGCTGCATAAACAAGAATTACTTGAGAACTGGGAGAAGTGTGCATTGAAGCAAAACCCTAATAAGACTGTACCATTAGATTAGCTAGAGGAGAATATTATGTATTGGGATGTGAAATCAGTTGAAGTTGTGGATGCTTATAAGCTAAAAATAAAGTTCGCTGATAACCTTGAGGGAGTTGTTAATATCAGTAAAAAGTGGTTAACTGGAGTTTTTGCTCCATTAATCGATATGAAGCTATTTAATAAAGGGCCCATGTTCAAATTAAGTGCACCACTAGCTAAAATAGCCTAAAAATAA
>CAZJFO010000080.1:2684-5391 GCA_964545465.1 uncultured Neisseria sp. | reverse complement strand
TCGAACTCGCGACCCCAACCTTGGCAAGGTTGTGCTCTACCACTGAGCTATTCCCGCATTTGTCGCTTCACTAGCATTTAATACTATGAACCAAACAAGGATAGAATTATATCTAAAAAACACCCATGATGTCAACTATAATTGATCATTTTACCAAAAATAGTTATCGCTTCCACATTTAAACTATTGATTATCCTTTACTATGAAGGAGTTTGGTGGCGGCACTGATTTCACCTGAAAATAGTAAATCTGATACACCCAGAGCTTTATCAATGCTATTGTCTATTGAAATTTTTTCGTCTAGTAGTGGCTTCTTAAGAACATAGTCCGCTACTTTATTTCTATCTCCAGGGTGCCCAATACCAAGCCTTAAGCGAAGATACTCCTTCCCAATTACGTTATCAATATTTTTAAGTCCATTATGCCCACCATTGCCGCCTCCAAGTTTGAAACGAGCTATTCCAGGAGCAAAATCAAGCTCATCATGAGTGACCATTATCTCGCTAGGTAATATCTTATAAAAATTTGCTACAGCAAGCACTGATTTTCCTGATAAATTCATATAGGTTTGAGGCTTTAAAAGATATACATCACCACTTTTAAAGCTAAACTTACCTAATACTCCAAAAAATTTACTTTCATTAGCCAAGTTAGCCTTATATCGATTTGCTAACTCATCAACAAACCAAAACCCAGCATTATGCCTGGTATTTGAATAATCAGACCCGGGGTTGCCAAGACCAACAATTAAACGAATCAAACTCATCTAGTCAACCTGTAATATCGCCAAAAAAGCAGTTTGTGGAATCTCTACATTTCCAACTTGTTTCATACGTTTTTTACCAGCTTTTTGTTTTTCAAGAAGCTTTTTCTTCCGAGATATATCACCACCATAACATTTAGCTAGAACATTTTTCCGCATAGCTTTAACTGTCTCACGGGTTAAAATATTAGAGCCAATAGCAGCTTGTATTGCTATATCAAACATTTGGCGTGGAATTAACTCCCGAAGTTTAGCGGCCAATTGCCGCCCACGATATACTGAGTTTGCTCTATGTACAATCAAGGATAGTGAATCAACTTTTTCACCATTAACTAAAATATCTAATTTAACTAAATCTGAAGCTTGAAACTCTTTAAACTCATAATCAAAAGACGCATAACCACGAGACACCGATTTTAATTTATCAAAAAAATCAAGAACAACCTCATTTAAAGGCATATCGTAATTAACCATTACCTGACGCCCCATATACTGCATATTAGTTTGAACACCACGCTTTTCATTACATAAAGTAATTACCGAGCCTAAATAATCATTAGGCACTAAGATATTAGCATTGATAATAGGCTCACGAATTTCTTCAATTTTACTAGGGTCAGGCATCCGTGATGGATTTTCAATTTCTATTACATTACCACCTTTTTCTACAATTTGATATACAACTGTTGGAGCAGTTGTAATTAAATCCATATTAAATTCACGCTCTAAGCGCTCTTGCACAATCTCCATATGCAGCAAACCCAAGAAGCCACAGCGAAACCCAAACCCCAGAGCTTGGGATACCTCTGGTTCATAATGAAGGGATGCATCATTAAGTTTAAGCTTCTCTAAAGAGTCACGCAGTGACTCATAATCATGCGATTCTACTGGATAAAGCCCTGCAAACACCTTAGGCTGAATTTCTTTAAATCCTGGTAATATTGTATCAGCAGGATTATTTTCAAGGGTAATCGTGTCCCCAACTTTAGCCAATTGGAGCTCCTTAATACCAGCAATAACAAACCCTACCTGACCTGCTGACAAACTTGGTTTAGTAACAGATTTTGGTGTAAACACACCAACGCTTTCACACCAAAAATTGGCATTATTGCTCATTAGTTTTATTTTATCTTTAGGTTTAAGTGTCCCATCTACCACTCTAACTAACATAACTACCCCAACATAGTTATCAAACCAAGAATCAACTATTAGTGCTTTTAGAGGTTTATTAACATCTCCGTTTGGAGCCGGTATTTTACTAATCACTAACTCAAGAACATCCTCAAGCCCTTGCCCAGTTTTAGCCGAACAGTGAACAGCATCAATCGCATCAAGCCCTATTATATCCTCAATCTCTTGGCAAACACGATCAGGCTCTGCTGAAGGTAAGTCAATTTTATTTAGAACGGGAAGAACCTCAACACCCAAATCAATAGCAGTATAGCAATTAGCAACAGTCTGAGCTTCAACACCTTGGGATGCATCAACAACCAGAAGCGCGCCCTCACAAGCTGATAATGATCTAGATACTTCATAAGAAAAATCCACATGCCCTGGCGTATCAATTAAATTAAGATTATATATTTGTCCATCACGTGCTTTATAACTAAGTGCTGCTGTTTGGGCTTTAATAGTAATACCACGCTCTTTTTCAATATCCATCGAGTCTAGTACTTGAGTATTCATTTCCCGCTTATCAAGCCCCCCACAAAACTCTATAAACCTATCAGCTAATGTTGATTTACCATGATCTATATGAGCAATGATTGAGAAATTTCGTATATTTTGCATCTTATCCTAACTGTATATTAATTAAGGACTTCATAACTAAGTCCCACTTCATGTAATACTTCAAAAGCTTTCTGTAACTGACTATTGTCGCCTTTTAATTCAATAAGCATCTGACCAAAAGGGGTATTTTTAATGCGCCCAAGCTCCCCTTTT
>CAZJFO010000080.1:0-2674 GCA_964545465.1 uncultured Neisseria sp. | reverse complement strand
TTAGCCGAAATAACAACTTCACTGAAAACCTTCTACTAAACATCATTCCTGAATGATTAGAAATCCTATTTAACACAGGCTGAAATGTCTGCTCACCAAAAAATGATATAATAACTAAATGATTAGTTTCAGTTTTATGAAATTTATAAAACTCTGAGACCTGTTCTAGATATTTATTGAACTCTTCTTCTATAATAAGTTTTCGGGTTAACTTATGTATGGGGTGTAAAATCACATCCACGGTATTACTGCATTCAATAATAGTACCATTATCAATAACAGCAACCCTATCACATATTTTTCGAACCACTTCAATCTCATGAGTGATTAGTACTATAGTAAGCCCAAGCTTTCTATTTATATCTAGCAACAATTCAAGAATGCTATTGGTAGTTTGGGGATCAAGAGCTGAGGTTGCCTCATCACTAAGTAAAACCTTAGGATCAGTTGCAAGAGCACGGGCTATTCCTACTCTTTGCTTTTGCCCACCTGATAGGCTCTTAGGATATTTGGTAGCAAAATCTGTTAGGCCAACTAAATCAAGTAAGTTAGCAACTTTCAATTTGATTTGTTCAGAAGTATGGTTACCTTGTAGAATCAAAGGTAATGCAACATTTGCAAATACTGTTTTAGAATTAAGTAGATTAAAACCTTGAAAAACAACGCCTATTTTTTGGCGTACCATTCTAAGCTCATCTTTACTAATAGTAGTTAAATCTAATCCGTCAATAATAATGCTACCAGTATCAGGCTTTTCTAATAAATTAAGACACTTTATTAGAGTTGATTTCCCGGCTCCTGAACGCCCAATAACTCCAAAAACCTCACCTTTTGATACTTCAATGTTAATATTATTTAACACCTTAGATGTTTTATTCTTATAGGTATAATACTTAGTAACATTTTGCATTTTTATCATATATATTACTTTACTTCATGACAAGATATTAATCACGAAAGTTATTAAATTGTAATGGCACTTCGGTAATACCCTGCTTTAATAACTGCATAGCTTCTTGTAAATCATCACGTTTACCACCAGTAACACGCAAGGTTTCACCTTGGATACTTGCTTGAACCTTCATTTTACTATCTTTAATTAATTTGATCATTTTTTTACCTAAATCTTGTGGGATACCATTTTTTACAGTGATAATTTCTTTCATTTTATTGCCACTGACTTTTTCTTTTTTGCCCTCTTCAAGCACTCTAGTATCAATCCCACGCTTAGTCATTTTGCCGATCAAAACTTCTTTAACTTGACTTAATTTAAAATCATCATCAGCATAAATAGTTAACTCTAACTCGTTACTTTCAATACGAGCATCACTTCCCTTGAAATCAAAGCGATTACTAATCTCTTTATTTGACTGATCAAGACTATTAGATAGCTCCACTTTATTTACTTCAGATACAACATCAAATGATGGCATAATTTAATCTCCAAAAAATATATAAGGCTTAATTATATCATAGACCCATTAAGCTCTTGGGTACGACGATAATCATTCAACCATTTTATTCCTCCAATTAGATCTAGAATCCCAAAAACCACATATGTAGCACTAGTAAAATATAATTGATAATGTAGATATAATGGTACTGATATAACTACTGTAGAAGCAAGTACAAACCAGCTTTCAAGTTGCTTAAGAACAGCCATATAAGTTCCAGTAGCACATAATGCCGTTACTGCCGCATCAGGTAAACAGTCAGGATCTCCAGTATATTCAAGTAGGTAATAAAACACAACCGTCATAATTATGGTTATAATTGTATATTTAACCCATTGCACAAATGTTGTACGGCAAATAATAATATCATCATGCTTGGCATCGTTATTGGTCCATTTATACCAACCATAGATAGAAAGAAAGATATAAATCAGCTGCAATATGCTACTACCATAGAGACGTGTAATAAAAAACTCATACCCCAAAAGCACTGCTCCTAATATATACAATAACCAAAAAACTGGTTTTTGCTTTATCTCTAGCAAAACACCTAAAACCGAAATTATAAGAATAAAAACACCAAGTTTACTCATAAAAAGTTTTCCTTATTTGAGGGGGATTCGAAGTAGCATAATTATACTTGCTTTTACATAGTATAAAATAGTTAATAACAATATTATATTATGATATCAAGAGATGTTATAATATAATTTACATTATATATCATCAATTTTTAATTACTGATGTTACGCAGCACTAGTAAGATTTCAAATTTGGTGCTGCATCTTTGTTTATTCCAACTCTTTTAAAATTAATTTAAAAATAGATATTTTACTTACTACTAAGGCAATAGTTGACGATTTTTTAAAATATATTTGATTCTATTTGTACTTTGTACTATAATCATATATACCTATATAGAAAGGTAAGGTTTGTAATATGGCTTCATAAGCGGTAAGTAACCCAGAAGCCAAACAAGCGTAAGATTTAAATGGTGGTTTTGCTCACAAAAAACAGAAATTAAATTGTTATCACTTAGCGAGAATAGATAATATTCCCCCTCATGGCTAACAATTACGGTAAAAACTATTGCATTGTTGGGTGTAATACGGTATTATAACCCCCTCAAGGTTTGGGTTTGGCTCGTACGGGAATTGGCTAAGTGTAGATTCAAGCATGAAATGCAACAGCCATTTTTTTTCTTTTAGCAATATTTACTG
>CAZJFO010000079.1:0-5859 GCA_964545465.1 uncultured Neisseria sp. | reverse complement strand
GCATGATTCATTATAATCATAAACCACGCGATGTATACATTATTACGCTCTATGAATGATTTTAATACCAGTTTTAAGCCTACTGCGGCAAGTATTATCGACATGTAGTTTTTTATCGAAGCTGGTATTAATTGTTGATGATATAACACATAAATAGCCGTAACAAAAAGTATTGTATATACAATAATGATTTGGTTTATTTTAAGGAAGTCTACTTTTTTACCTAATGTTTTAAGTGTTCCCCATACATATCTATACATATACCAATCGAGGTTAAACTCTTTTATACTTAAAACGTAGATAGTATCCTTTATTCTTTTTTGCCAATTAGGAATTGATTTGTGAACTGGTTTTTCAAAATGATAAAACTGCTCTTTAATTAAATAACTAACCAACGAAGGAGATACCAAGAGCTGATAGGTGCGTAAAAAGGCATTGCCTGCAAAATGTATTAATGCTATAATATGCCAACCACATGCAACTTCAATAAAAATAATGCCTATTTGTGCTGCTGATGAATATGCAATTTGACTTTTAACAGATGATTGAACCCTTGCTGTTAAGGTAGTAATTATAGCAGTACTTAATCCCAATAAAGCTATTATAATTCGAACTGAATATTGGTGTTCCCAAAAGGTGTATGTTCTGAATAGCAAGAACACTCCAATATGAACAGATAACGAACCATAGAAGATTGCACTTGATGGTGTTGGTCCTTCCATAGCTCGAGGAAGCCACGATGAGAAAGGAAGTTGAGCTGATTTAGCTGCTGCTGCAATTAAAATAGTTAGTGAAATAAATACACCCACAGCACTATGGCTCTGTAGTTGCTCATGCACCAAGTTATAGTTGTTTAATTTAATAAATGTAATGTTTTCATGCCATAAATGATGGCTCATCCACATGGCTAATAAAATCCCTATATCACCTATGCGATATATGCTAAAAACTTTTATCCCATTTTTAACAGGTAAATATCTATGACGATAAAATGCTATTAACAAGAAAGATGATATACCTAAAATTTCCCACCCTAAAAATAAGGTTTCGAAATTACCTGACAATACAGTAATGCTATACCCAGTAAAAAAAAATAATATGGTGTTGAAATATCTTTTGTATCCTGTTTCTCTGTGTAAGTAGTACCTACTGTATACAGTTACCATTAATGTTAGTATTGAGCCAACAAGCAAGTATACTAAACTGATTAAATCAAAGTAAAAATCAATAGCAAACACATAATGTTTTGATTGATAAATTACCAATTCACTAATGTTTAATGCTTGATGCTCGTTTAGTAGCCAAAATATACTGAATGCGATAAGTAATAGGGTATTTAACGCAATACCTATGAATGCCGTGTACGATATAATTACTTCCTTTTTTTCGGGAATAAATAGGCTAATTATAAATGCAGCAAAAGGAATTAAAATAAATAATTGAATAAATTGTTCCATTTGTTATGCTCCTATTAAATGTACTGGAATATTTTCGCCTGATGACAAGATCAACTCGTACATGTTATCTGCTTTGGGTATCTTAATTTCAAATGGCTCGTAGGTATCAAATCTTCCTTTATTATATCTAAAAAATTCTCCATTTTCTGGATTAACTACAACCAGATTAATCCATTCATTTTCAAACCATGCTGAGGTTTCTGATGATTGATCAAGTGTTTGTTTAACCACATCGGGTAAATGTTCAATTACCATTAATAACCTAATTGGATTGTGCACTTCTATCATTTGCGAGGGTAATCCTGGACGTATATCTCCATCTATGCCGTTTGCAACACCAACCAAACCCATTACATTATGAGGTAGTTTACTGCCTGCACCTAACTTCTGGTTATCAACTCTAGAAAAATAATACTCTAAATTAATGCCACCGCATACAGGTGCTGCCGCCTTTAGTATGTTTAACAGCCATTTACCTTCAGGGTCAATTTTGTAATCATAAGAGTTCATAAAAGCGCGTCTGTCTAAAAATATGCCATGCGTAATCTCCCTTCTACCTATTATGCTTAAGCTATTGGTTGCATGGTTAAGTTCTGGTCGTGGTTCAAATAGAGAAACAGATCGTGTTTTAATTTTTTCATGTACATATTTTGCAGGTTTTTTTGTATTTACAACTTCAAACCTGCGTGATCGTTCTCTCGCGTTCTCATCTAATGCGTTGTTAAATGTGTGTTTGTTTTCTCGGTGAAGATAAATGTGTTTTTCACGTAGGTTTTCTTCATCATAAAAAACCATTTCATCTCTTGTGGTATCATGTAAAGCGGCAATAAACACCGTATTAACTGGAATGTTTATTCCTGCTATTTTAAGTATTTCTCTAACCTCTGTGTTGTTTGCCATTTGGCAAAAAACACGTGCATTAACTGAACCAGGTCTGCCACTGCAAGCACCGCAATCATATGCAGCATAATGAGGATTATTTACACTGCTAGAACCATGACCAATAACATATACAATTGGTGCAAAATCATGAATTAAACCAATGCTTTTTAATACGGCCTCCAATCTATTTGCCATTTCTATTTGTGAAAAACCAACTTGTAAATTATGCAGATTGGGTTGATTAGGATGGTATTCAACTGTAAGTTTAGATAGTTTTTCCATATGCCTTAATGAGGTTGCTGTGGCCGGACTCATGGAAGGTTTAAACAAGTTAACGCACAATCTTAATGCCGACCAAAACCCTAATGTTTGAGAAATAAGCCAACCTGTAACTAAATTATGTGAGTGCTTACTTAAGTGTACATCTTTATCTATCGTTCTGCTGCTATCATATTCCTTTATTAAAAATTTAGGAGTAATTGGTACTGGACATGATTTGGTTAAGAATTTACCATGCTCAGGTTGATAATAGAATTCAACACCAAAGTGGCCGGGAGTCCCAAAAGTTTCGCATTTATTGTTTAACTGTTCCACATGTCTTCTTATAGAGCATTCCCTATCATCTATACAAAATAATGCTTGAAAGCTTTTATCTTTAATTGATATAGATTTTGTTGATGGAATACTATTTTGTTTTACAGCGCAAAGAATGCTATCGTAATATGTCCACTCGTAGGCTTCTTGCCACATATTAACTAATTCTTGATATTCGCTTTTATCAATTGCAGCAAAAAGGCTAGTTGGAGCCATTTCAACTTTTTCAGATATCGGCTTCCAATTGTTTCCTAAATAAAAGGTGAGTGCGTCAATTTCTAAAAGTAATTCAAATGCTATAAAATCATGAAGTGTTATGTTGCGCTTATCAAGTAAAGTTTCTGGTTGATCTTCTATTGTAGCCACTAACCCAGACCAACCTGGATGACTAAATTGTTGATCGAAAAGATAATTTTCAAACCACATTTCATCTCCAACCACTATGTGCAGCAATGCAGGTAACTTACATTGCGAGTGTAGTAATAAATTTCTAGCGCGTTCAGTTTTAAAGAAACTAACATGGCTATTACGCTCAAGCTCACGTAGAGATGAAAGAAATCCTTTGTGCTCAATTGGGAAATTATCAATAGCAATCCCTTGGTCAAGATAGCTGCATAATATCCTAAATAATAAAGGCTGAATCTGATTATCTAAATCAATTCTAAAGGAGTCTTTCCAATACGCACGTAGCTTGCCAATTCTTATGTCGCATGTTGGTTGAATTGATTTGTTTAACATTTTCTCTTTCCATTCAACTAAACAATTTGCTCCTTTATATTTAATAATAACATTGTTTAGTATCTTATCATTAATTTCATTTTTCCCATATAAGTCATGGTACTCGATTAAAGTTAGAAAAGTATTAAATCCGAATATTTCAGTTGCCTGATTTAACCCATCAATAAAGTTTAAGTGTTGAAATGCATGTAAAGTATTATGATGTACAAAGTCTTTTAATGGTGCCTGACTTGGCAAATAATGCTTGAGATTGTGCAGCACATGCTCTTCTGCAAATGCCGATTTTTTTATATCCATGAAAATAGAATAAAATAAAATAATAAATAGGAATTGAGACGATGGCTGTGGTTCGCTATCGTTTTAGCGTGGTTAGCGCCAAAGCATAAAAATCCTAAATAGTTAGCCGACTAACTAGCAAATATTTCGGGAATATACTCGCTTTATTCAGTTGGAAAATGAGAGCTCTAAGACGCGTATTTACTGACGCACAACTCAATGAGTTAAACCCAAAAAGTAAAATGAATATTAAACCTAAAGAAGATATTTCTATTTTAATATTTCCATCTTCTATCTCTATATCTTCAGATAATAAGAGAGGTATGCTATGATGTGTGTTTTTTACAGAATGGTGGTATACTTTAGCAAAAGGAGTTCCTACCTTTGATAACAAAGGATTGACTAAAATTAGTAGTGAAAAAACTAGAATTAAACTTTTGCGAAAAATCACAATTCAAATATAACTTATTTCGGATATACATTTCATTTTTATGCGAGTTTTAATACAGTAAATTTTAGGGTAGGTTTAGTAGCCATCAACTAATATCTTATCTTCACGGCCTAGTATATAAATAGATGTACAAAAAATATAAACCCTATTTTACTCAAATTTTAAGACTTAGTTACCCAATTATTATAGGCCAAATTGGTATAGTTTTGATGGGTGTTGCAGATGTTGTCATGATTGGTAATATTAATGCCACTAATTTGGCGGCAGCTGGTTTAGCCAACTCTGTATATTTTCTGGTTTCAATCATTGGTATAGGAACTTTATCTGCAGTATCTCCAATAGTTGCCAAAGCAAAAGGTGCTGGGCATGTCAACGAAACGGCTTTGTTACTCAGGCAAAGTATCTGGGCATCGCTAACATTAAGTATTTTTATTGTAGCTATTTTATACATACTAACAATAAATCTTGAGTGGTTCGGGCAGAGCGAAGAGGTTACCGTGCTAACAAAATCATACCTTCATATATTAAACGGAGGTACTGTTTTTATGTTATTGTTTACTGCTATAAAACAGTTTAGTGATGGATTATCTATAACCAAGCCATCTGCTATTATTACCATATTGGGCTTGGCGCTTAACGTATTTTTAAATTGGGTTTTAATTTATGGAAAGTTTGGTTTACCTGCTTTAGAACTTGATGGTGCAGGTTATGCTACTTCTTTTACCCGATTGCTAATGGCATCGGCTATGTTAGCTTTTGTTTTAAGAGGTAATATATATAAACCTTGGCTTAAAATAAAAGAGCATATCGGGGGTTTAAGTTTATTCAAAGATATTTTTCGCATAGGGTTGCCATCGGGTATGCAATATTTTTTTGAGGTTGGTGCATTTGCATCTGCAGCTATTATGATAGGGTGGTTTAGTAAAGAGCAACTAGCTGCCCATCACATCGCCATTAACCTTGCATCAGTTACCTATATGGTTGCTACAGGGTTATCAGCAGGAGGTGGTATTGCCGTTGGAGATGCTTGGGGGCGCAAGAATAAAACAGACCTGATTATGTCGGGTAAGGCAGCATTGATTATGAGTGTGTTATTTATGGGAAGCACTGCATTGTTATTTGCTGTATTTAACACCTTTTTTGTTAGTTTATATATTGATGATGTTTTGGTTGGAGGAATGGCAGCAAACCTTCTTTTAATTGCAGCGTTATTTCAACTAAGTGATGGTGTACAATGTGTTAGTTTAGGTATTTTACGTGCAATCAATGATACTAAAATGCCAACAGTTTTTACTGTTATAGCTTATTGGGTAATTGGTATTCCAATCGGTTGGTTATTGGCAAAATATTTTGATTTAGGATTATACGGAATTTGGTTTGGTTTAAGTCTAGGGTTAACTTACTCAGCAATTATTTTAAGCCGTAGGTTTTTAAAAGAATCGCGGGAGTTCGATTTTGTGA
>CAZJFO010000078.1:1885-6099 GCA_964545465.1 uncultured Neisseria sp. | reverse complement strand
TAGGGAGTATTTTACCATATTTATCAGATAAGTTATTTAGTATAATTGGTATAAGCACAGCTTTTTCTATCCAGCAAATCTACTTTGTATACTATGTCCGATGCATATTGCTTCAAATTATCTTCAATATATGAACCAGACTCTATTGCTAGGGTATTTAGATCACATTTTGCTACAATATCTTTATCAAGATGCAGTCTTAGAAAATCTCTTGCAGTACTAATATCTGTTAGGAATTTCTTACTAAGCTCATCATGTTTCTTTACCAAGTTATTTTCTTTATTTTTACTCATTATTCTACCACGAATTATTTTATACAACTGGTATTATAAATAATGATTAATAAAAAATTTTGCGTAATTTACGCGCTTTTTAGAGCATGGATTCCAAACTCGTATCAAAACAGCATCATGTTTTTGTTTGGAATGACGAATAAAAATCAGGCACCCCATATCTCAGGCACCATCAAAGCCCTTAAATTTCCGCCATAAATCCCACCGTTAAACTTTTTAAGATAATTTGTCACTTTACTCCCTCAAAAACTTATTTCCCACTACATCCAACTCCACTAACCCTACTCACCCCACCATTTAAGGGCTGAACCTGTATTTGTAGGCTAATTCTCTCTTTCAGAGCTCCTACATGCGATATTACACCAATAAGTTTACCATCACGTTGCAGGCTATCTAGTGCATCAAGTGCGGTTTGTAATGAATCCTCATCAAGCGTACCAAAACCTTCATCGAGGAATAAGGAATTAACTTGTACTTTATTACTCGATAGTTTGGACAATCCAAGTGCAAGAGCTAGACTGATAACAAAGCTTTCACCACCCGAGAGATTTTTGGTGGTGCGTACTTCTCCGCCTTGATAATTATCGATTACATTTAGCTCTAATGGCGCATCATTATCACGAATAAGCAAGTAGCGATCAGACATCTGGCGCAACTGTTGGTTGGCATGTTTCACCACTAGCTCAAAGGTTAATCCCTGAGCAAAGTTACGGAATTTTTTACCGTCACTAGAGCCAATTAACACATGCAAGCGTCGATATTGTTCAGTGATAGACAGTTGCTTATCCAGTCTCGCAAAGATATCTTTTTGTTGTTCAGATGCAATTTGATTTGCTGTGATTTGCCCATTGATTTCACCTATACGTTGATTATATACATCATATTGATTTTGCATACTCTCAATCTCAATTTGTAATTCATCAATCGTCTTACTGGTTTGTTGTTTTTCCTGTTCACTTGACAAAGTATCCATCGTATTTTTTTGGCGATTAGAAAGTTCAATAGCCTGCTGTTTCAAATTATCAGATCGTTGTTGAATAGCCCCCACCTCTTCACGTGATAACTGTTTGCCAATGAACTCTTCTTCATTCTCAATATTGACATTATCTAGCCGTATAGTAAATTGCTGTTCAAGTTGCTCTTGTTTGTCAAGTAACGGTTTAAGTTCATTTTTATCTTTATCAATTACTGCCAAATGTGCGGTTTGCTGCTGTGTTAGCTGATTAAATTTAATTTCAGCATCTTTGGCTTTATCTTCGATTGTTTTTAAATCATTTAACCAGTTTTTTTCTGTTTCATCAGTATTTTTATCACCAAATAATTCTTTACGCTTAGAGCTTACTTCATTTAAACCCTTTTGCAGTATTAAAAACTCATTTTTATGTTCAGTAATTTGCTTATTTACAATCACCTGCAAACTACTATTTTGCTCTATATGATGTGCTAATTTCTGTAAACCATCTGTGATACTATTAGCTTGTTGCTGTTTGGTTTGCCATATATTTAAGCGACTCTCCAGAGCTTCTTTAAGGGGTATAATTTCCGCACTGTCTATTGAATCGAGTTGATAAATGGACAATTCATTAGTTAATTTATTCAATAACAATTTATATTCGTCTTGGGTAGTTGTTAAGTTTCCATTTAGCTTAGTTAAGCGTTTTTCAAGTGCTAATTTTTGTTCAATAAACTTAGTTAAACTTAAATTATTATCGGATAATATTTCTACCAGGTTTTGCTGTTTAGCTTTATACTCATCAAGTTTACTCTCATAATCCTGCAATTGTTTTATCTGATCTTGTAACTTATTAACTTGTAAATCAATTTGCGTTAATTCCTGTTGCATAACGACATGATTTATACCATCATCATTCAAAGAATATTTGCTAAGTAGATTACTGATACTTTGTTGTAATAACTCCTGGCGACTAACTACATCATTTTGTTGTTCAATTAGCTTCACAATATTAGCATTATTAGTTGCAATTTGGGCATTTAATTTTATAACATAACCGTCTAATTCGCTGGTGCGAGATTTAGCCCGTGTAATTTGACTATCCAAATCATCATTAACGGGAGTACTATTTGCATATGGATGATCCAAGGCACCACAAAGTGGGCATGGTTGCGATGATTGTAAATTATTACGCTCTTTACTAAGACTAATAATTTTACTTTGCAATAGTTTTTGCGCATTTAAACTATCTATTAGTTGATTACTCGAGCCTAAAAGCTCCATTTCTTTGACTAAAGCTACTTTAGCCTCTTCAAGAAATTTTTGCTGTTTGTTTAAATCTTGCTGTATTTCATTTAGCTTAAGATCTAAAGTTGTCTTTTCTTGTAAACTCTTCGCCAATTCAAAATAATCAGATTGCTTTTTATTTAGATGTAAAATCTCATCTTTGAGAATTAGAATACTTTTACCTGTAGATAGTTGCTGAATACTTTGCTGTAGCTGTTTAATATGAGAGGTTAACTCTTCATTATCTACCTTATACTTAATTTCATTTTGTTGTAGCTCTAGGAGTTGCTCGACCAATTTACTTTGATTAGATAGTTCGTGATTTTGCTCTGCCTGATAGTTAGTTATACGCTCATTCAAAGCTAATAAACTATCTAGTTCCGTGCAAATGCCACTGTACGCCGTTACCAACACTGAGTCTGATTGATGCTCTTCTAAATAGTTACTTATCTCGACTTGGACTAATTGTTGTTGATTTTGTTGAGCTATAAAGCCTTGCTGCTGCAATACTAGTTGATTAAGCTCTGAATTACAATCATCCAATTTAGTAGCAAAACCAGCTATTGAGGTTGTTTTATTTGATATATCCGCATCCAAAAGCCTAACCTCTTGAAGAGTTTTGAGGTTTGAGGCATGATTAGTTTTATATGCAATAAACTCATTGTTTACTTGGGTAAAATAAATTTGCTGGGTATTAACAGCTTCTTGCAACTGCGGTAATTGTTGTTGATTATCAAATAAGTTTTGCTTTATATCCGCAACTTGTTTGCGTAGAGCTAATAAATTAATGTAAATATCGCTATTTATTTCCTCAGCAACCTTGGCATCTTTTAGACGTAATTCATCATTAGCAAACTGCTCTTGTGACAATTGGAGTTGTTGCTGCGATTGGTGTATTGAGTCTAAATCATCACAAAGTTTTTGTAAATTAGTTATCCAAGCTTGTTGTTTTTGCAGCACGGTTTTATTATTAAATAATTCTTTGATTTTACTATTTAAATCGTTAAACTCAGTTGTTAATAAATCTATTTCAGACGAGTTTAATAAGTTAATACCTGATAACCTAAAGCTTATCTTATCTAATTGAGTTTCTTCGAATAGTTTACGTTCGTGTACCCGTTTTGAAATTTGGCTATAGATTTCGGTACCTGTTATTTTCTCAAGAATTGGGGATCTCTCATCGGCAGTTGATTGTAAAAATTTAGCAAAACCACCTTGTGCTAAAAGCATAGCACGTGTAAAATGCTCAAAGTCCATACCCGTTACTTCGGTTACTACTAGTGGGGTTTTGCTTAGTTTGTTTTCAAGAGTTTTTCCATTATCTCTGTCTTCGATTTCATGTTGCACATTTTGTAAATTACCATCTGGTTTTTTACGTGCACGAGCTTGTGACCATAGGGTGCGATAGGTACCAGATGCAGTTTTAAATTCAAGATTAGCAAAGCATTCACCACACTGGCGTGACATTATTTCATTTTGACTAGCATTGATGCGTTCAAGACGTGGCGTACGTCCATAAAGGGCTAAACAAATTGCATCAAGTATCGTAGATTTACCAGCACCAGTTGGTCCGGTAATCGCAAATATACCTTGTTCGCTATACTCAGGTGCCGTAAAATCAATTACCCAATCACCGACTAATGAATTTAGATTTTTAAAATGCAATTTTAAAATTCTCATTA
>CAZJFO010000078.1:0-1875 GCA_964545465.1 uncultured Neisseria sp. | reverse complement strand
TTCAGCCCTCACATCATGAGTGTCTAAATCCCTTATAATTTGGCTAAAACACTTTTTTAAATCTTGCTGTTGTTCTATTGGGATATTATTCATAGATAAGCATTTTTCAAAGACTTGCTCTGGGTTTAAATCAGATAGCTCAATACCCCCATCATATTCAACGGATGATAAGACTTGAGCTAATAATTGACTATTATGAATTTTAATTAATTCAACTTGAGTATTGATAACAATACCTTGTAAATGATGCTGTAAATTAGTAATTATTTCACAACCAGTATAATCAACTTCGACCCAAATTGATTGATTCTCATTAATCAATTTGGTAAGTTTTAACTTAACTTCATTCAAATCACCAAATACACGCTCCAAGCGTTGAAACTTTGGTATTGGTATTTCATTAATCATTACTTCACCCGCAGCAATATCAGCTTCAATGATAATCTTTTGTTGGCGTGCTTCACCATACCCCATAGCTATTGGTGAACCACTATAACGTAAATTATTTTGACCCACAACTATCTGCGGTACATGTAAATGCCCCAATGCCAAATAATCAATACTACTTGGGAAATCATTCGCCCCAAACTGAGCCAATGAACCAACATATAATTCACGTACTCCATCATCTTTAAGTGTTTTACCACCCGTTACAAATAAATGTCCTGTTGCAATTATTGGTACAAAATAATCTATTTGTTTACGTATATCTTCTGCATGCTTACATACTTTAGTATAATAGTCTTTAATTGCATGCATAAAATTTTTGTCTTTGTCCTCAGCTAACTCATATCCTTCAAAAATCCGAATATCTCTATCACGTAGATAAGGAATAGCACAGACTAGTGCTTGAGTATTACCATTAGTATCTTTTAACTCCAGCACATCATCACAATAATTTTGACTAACATTCCCAACCACATGAATTTTTAATTGTTTAAGTAGTTCTTTAGGAGCATTTAAAAGAGTTGGCGAATCATGATTTCCACCAATAATCACGATATGTTGGCATGTAGTATTTTTGGCAACTTGACATAGAAATTGATAATATAATTCTTGTGCTTTATTGCTTGGTGTCGTGGTATCAAAAATATCACCAGCTACAATTAGTATATCTGGTGCTTTACGCTTAATTTGTTCAATTAACCAATTCAAAAAAGCTTCAAATTCAACATATCGTTTTTTACCGTACAATGAACGCCCTAAGTGCCAATCAGAGGTATGGAATATTTTCATAACTATAAACTACTCTTAATAAATTTTTTCAGTTGTATTGCTTCAAGGATTAGATTGTCTATCATATACCCACTTCAAAGCCTTCATTCTTATAATCTAATTTGTTTCTATAACATTTATCTCATTACATTATACAAACTCGAGACTCACCGCGTCTCGAATTTGAAATACCTAAGAATTAATTTAGGAGACACTGCCTTTGGTAAACCTATTGTTTTAAAAGGTTAATTGTGAATAGTTTATTATAAAACCAATAATTTTTCATGTGAAATAGAGTTATTTTTGGAAAAACTGTCCGCAAGTATAAATAAATTTTGACTATGCATTTTTACATTTACACACATTTCATACAGTGACTCAGTAATTTTTCGTTTTAATCGATCACTAAGTTCCGGTAACCCCCTATGTACAATTAAGTCTTCTCTAATACATATGGTAAAAAATTTACTATCTTCTAGATTTATATCAATATACACGGCTTCATATTGTGTCAAATACCCATTAAATATGAATTTGGCTAAATTTATACTACAATATTGTATCATCTGTTCACATATTATACTAAAGAAAATGGTTTTATCAAAGCTAGATTCAAGCATGAAATGCAACAGCCATTTTTTTTCTTTTAGCAATATTTAC
>CAZJFO010000077.1:0-6199 GCA_964545465.1 uncultured Neisseria sp. | reverse complement strand
GGTTAACCCAATAACTAATGCTTTTAGTGTAAGCATAGAAAACAATATCAGTACGATTTCTGGCAACCTGCATCCAAGCATTAAAATAAGCTTGATTATAAAAATCACCTGCCACATGAACCCGAATAATAGTAGCCTTTTTGGGAATACTGTTAAGAATCAATTCAACCAGATTGTTGTTTTTAATCGCATTCTGAATCTTTTCAAAATTTTCCCAACGACTTTTACGAACCGCAGGAAACAAAGCTTCTTGGGAAGCAGAAAAACAACGAAACTGAGTGTCAGGTCCATCCGTCAACTTGCCAGTTTCACGATCCACTTTAGCCAAACAATCCTTGGCGAAGGGGCAAGTGTAACCAGAAACGATGGAGAAAGTGAAAATCAGCTTACCCAACTTCGCATTCCCTTTTTGAAACGAAAGCAGTTCATTCATCGTGAAAATAGAATAACCTAGGAAACCGCAGCCGTCAAACTTTTTTTTCAAAAATTTCAACTTTTTCTCCCTTGGACAGATTTTCTTTAGCCCATAGTGGTTGTAAGTTGGTATAATGACAAGCTTCTAACAATTGGTTTCTGTCGGTTAAATCAAATGATGCAAGAGGTTTTATATGGTCTATATGCCAACCATCTCTACTCCAATTATCCCATGACATCCCTGGTTGAAATTTAGATTCTAAATAAATTTTTAACTCTTTAACACTACAACCTAAATCTTTAACTGCACTACCAGATTTATAATTACCATTAATTGTTCTTCTTAATCTAGATCTTAGATTACCACTTAATTTATATTGTATATCTGTTTTTAACTTATTATTATGATAATTTTTTCTTTCGTTTTTAGTTTTTTGATAATAAACACTTTTCTTAACTTTTATTTTATCTTTATTATCTTTATAATAATCACTTTTTTCAATCTTTAATCTATCTTTATTAATCTCTCTATAAGATTTTGTATAAACTTTTCTATAAACTTTTATTTTGTCTTTGTTATCTGTATAATAATTTTTTCTTTCTTGTTTATTATTTTTATAATATTCTGATTGTTTGGTTAATAGTTCATCTTTATGAGCTTCATAATAAGCTTTATTACGCATTTTCTTTCTTAGTTTTGGATCTGTAATATCTTTCCAATCTTTCAGCGTTGAGTCGTTCTTTATTTCTGTTATAAAACCGCAATCCTCGTTTGCGATTTTGTTCTCGTAATTCGTCTTCTGTTCTGTTGAGTTTTTTTCTTCCCATATAAAGTAGTCGTGTTGTATATTCTCTATCATAAATATTCCTTTGTCAATATAAATAGTTCATTAAGGAATAAAACGATAAGGAAAGTTAAACTTTTTTCAGGAAATTTTTTGGTCAACCTTGAAATCTGCTAAAAACAATTTAATCATATATATTCTACATTTATAATGTTTGACGGTGGTATTGGTTCATATGATACATATTCATAATCCGCAAGTGTAGAAAATACTCTTAAATTTGAAATGTCAACCGTCAACAATACAAATTCTACATCTTCATCATATCTTTCACCATACCAGTTTTCAAATGCTTCTTCAGCACCCTCTTTAGTCTTAAACAAATATACTCCCTCTTCTTCTGTAGTCATATCACTGGGAATACTTGGCTTCAATCCATCTCTTTTTATACTATCCAAATTAGATAGTTTAGTAAAATGATAAGCAACATCATCACTCTTAATCTCCATCAATAAATCTTTTAATTTAATCATACAAGTTCTATTTTTCCTTTAACATCACTTATTGCTCTAATTTGTTGTACGGTAAATTTTTTATGTATAGCCATTAAATATAAATTACCACCAATAAATTTAGGCAATCCATCCAATGATTCTAAATGATTATAACCAGCACTAAAATCTTTAGTAACAAAAATAGGTCCACCAACAAATGATTTTAACTGATTATGACTACAATAAAAATTACCTTCAATTTTTTCTGGCGCACCTTCTAATGATTCCAAACCATTTTCACCACAATTATAGTTTCCTTTTACAACTTTAGGTCCGCCTTTTAAATCTGTCAAATAATTACCCTTACAATCAAAAGATTCACCAGGATACTCACCAGCATTTACCACTTCAATATTCATTCCTTCAAGACTTCTAAGTTTATTCCACGCTAAATTAATTGCACCACCAACACTCTTTGGAAAATTCTCCAAACTTTCAATATCATTACCTTCACAACTAAAATCACCGTCAATTTCCATATTTTTTAATATCTCTGGTAACTTAGTCAAATACATATAACTAATATTCAATTTACCTTTACCACCATCTCTAATATATTGCTTAATATATCTGTCCACTCTATCATTTAATCTACGGGGAATAAAGATATCTGGTACAGTTGATTCAAATAATATGTCTTTCAGCTTTATCATATTTGTTTATGCGAATATAAATATACATTAATACTTATATTAGTTAATTATTATATGTCTAAGAAAAAAATAATAGGGGATGTAGATTTAACCAGCTTGTATTTGAAACACTTGCCAGATATATTGAAAGATATAACTGTAAGTGGTAATTTTGTTTGTAATTATAATAAACTAACATCATTAATTGGTGCGCCTAAGACTGTTGGTGGTAATTTTGGTTGTGCTTATAACAAATTAACATCACTAGAAAGTGCGCCTACTAATGTTGGTGGATATTTTGCTTGTTATCATAATAAACTAACATCATTACAAGGTGCGCCTAAAACTGTAGGTGGATATTTTGATTGTAGTATTAATGAATTAACATCACTAGAAGGTGCGCCAAAGACTGTAGATGGAAATTTTTATTGTCGTAATAATCCAGGTAAATTCACTGAAGCGCAAGTAAGAGCAGTTTGTAATGTGAAAGGAATAGTATATGTCTAAGAAAATAATAGGGGATGTAATGTTAAAAAGATTACATCTAAGAAAATTACCAGAAATACTCCGTGATTTAATTATTGACGGTAAATTTTCTTGTTCTGATAACAACTTACTTTCATTGGAAAATTCCCCACTAAAAGTAACAGATGCCTTTTATTGTAATTATAATAAATTGATTACACTAAAAGGTTGTACACAATTTGTAGGTGGATTTGCTTGTAATGAAACCAACATAACTTCATTAGAAGGCTGTCCACAAGATGTAATAACATTTTTTAATTGCAACAATAATAGATTAACCTCTTTAGTAGGAGCACCAAAAAGAATCTATGGTTATTTTGAATGTGGTGAAAACAACCTAACATCATTAATAGGCGCACCAGAATATGTTGGCGGTAACTTTAATTGTGGTCAAAATAAACTAACTTCATTAGAAGGTTGTCCCAAATATGTTGGTGGTGACTTTTTTTGTAGAAACAATGGTGTTCAATTTTCTGAAAAACAAATAAGAGCCGTATGTGATGTAAAAGGTAGTATATTTAATGTTGATATTTTATATAATAGAAACTGGTGATATCAAAAATAAAAATATATGTCTACTAAGTTAGCTTTTGATTACATCAAGACAATACACTTTTTCTCTGTTAACCAGTGTGGTATACAAAACAAACAACGGTATCCTACTTTCATCATTGTTATGCATACCACTATACTTAGCCACCATATCCTTAAAATATAAACTAATGTAACTATCCGTCCTATCCGTCCACGTATCTCTATTCTTTATGTAACTATACTGCGGATGTAATACATTGCCAACATATACAATAAGCTCCCTTCCCCACGGGTCACTATTAAATGGTACCAATTTGTCATAAACATCATCACCCATAAATTTGTCACGGGTAACTATATTTCTAATAAAAAATTGGTCAATACCTGAATATTGATTGATATCACATACCGCAGTCACTGGTATCATATCTATGTCCCCATTAATTAACATTTGGTTGTAATCCCAACTAATTCTCTTACCAAGACTAGGTGGCTCTCCATACGGAAATACTAAATTCCAGTCATTGTTGGTTTTAGGATATCTTCCCAATATTTCATTCAATGTCATAACATTTTTGTTATATCCACACAGTATACTCTGCTTCTACTCACTGTCGTCACAATTATATCCACATTTATACTTAGATTAACACTACTATAACTATAATACCTATATACTCGGTATGTATCTATCTGTCTACTCGGCGGCATAACCACAAATAGTCTATTCCAAGGATCACGGTCAAAATTTAAACTGTTATGCCTCTCCCTTAAATAAAAATCTCTAATACCAGCAAAATTCATCAATGCATATGGAGATTCAATCAATTGCAAGGTATTCAAATAATCCCATAAACCTAAACCATTGTTCATCAACTTCCATTGCTTGTTGATAATAGGATATTCCGTATGACTCCTAACTAGACTACCATCAGCTATTATTGGTACAATGTTCATTTATACCATATTACCACCCAAAACCGCTCCCGTCAACCTTATAAATTATATCTTATTAATTTGAATCACATCTAAACACGCAACAACAGTTCCCTCTATTGTAGTTGTATGCAAAACCAACAACGGTACTTCATCTATATACCTTATATTATGCCTAATATCCTCCTTACTATAATCACTACTCACAACCCTATCTTTATAATATACCCAGTATCCATACTTCAATCTCTCATTAAATGATAACTCATTATATCCATCCTGTACAGTTCCATTAACAAAATTTGGGAAGCGTCTATCCCAACAATCCCTATTATACATACCCCAAGCATCATTAAATACCTTATCATCTATATGAATGCCACTAAATAACCTAAATAACCCAGCACTCATACTATCCCTAACATAATACTTATCCACTCCCTTAAAATATAAAGCATTGTCAATAACAATACTATCAACCTTATCTCCACCACCTTTCACCAACGCATATTGCATATACACTCCCAATCCAACAGACTCACTATCTAACCCATTACCCTTAAACCGCCAAACATTCTTACCTTCCAACCGCCAATTCATCCCAGTCACAGAATACTTACTATATACATCCACCACGGGTTTATCCATTACTCCATCCTACACCACCAAAACGCACCCGTCAACCCTATAATTTATAAAATACTATATCTCCTCAGTTCTACCCCTGTTAGTTACACTATTACCCCATACTATATACTTTATATTATTATCCTCCGCAAACGCAATCAATTTTTTACGCAACATTCCATTATTAGCCTTTTCATCCACATATAATGTCTTAGGACCATCATCATGACTCTGCACATTAATTCTATACCCCGGTGCCATACTCTTTGGCTTCCAATAATAATCCATCCAACTAGCATGATCCATTCCACAATCATGTATCTTTCCAGTTCTATCTATTATCAATGACCAATTAGTCCAATTCTCCTCCAATAATACTTCACATATCAATCTCTTTAACTTATCCTTAACATCTACCAATATCTGTTTGTTAGTCATATACAACATAAATAGTTTCCCGTCAACTCTATAAATTATATTTATTAAAAAGATTAGATTAAAGCATCTTTATCGAATTAGCGATATTTATTAATATGATACGATTAATTGATTTATTAATAGAGTCTTTATTAGATTCTATTTTGCAAGAGTATATTAAATGGTCTAAATATGATATTTTAAACTCATGGGGTTCTTGTGCATTCTATACACAAGACTTTTTAGAATTTTGTAAAGCAACCGGTAAATCTTGTAAAGTAGTGTATCTACCATTAGCTAACCCTCCTGGAAATGATCCCGAAGATCATATTATACCAATGTATAACAATACGTTAATTGACTTTGCATATGTGCCAGACAAAGGAGTTTCAAAACATGATCGAACAGGTAACCCAGAAGGTAAAATAACATCTAATTGGCCATTAGTAAGTGAAAATTCTCCTGAGCTTTTTGAAAAGCAAGGAGTGTATGGTAAATTAGGATATTTAAGTGGTGCGAAATATGCTGGGTGGGAATATGATGAATTTCCTGATTTAAAGAAAAATGTATATCCTATTATATTAAACAAAGTTCCTATCTTCTCAGAAGACTCTATAAAAGCTGGCACTCCTAAGCTAAAGAGCCAGTTGCAGGATATCTATCCGTCACATCTATAATCTCCATATACTATCCAGTCTATACTCCAAATCCATGTGCGTTAACTCTATAATTTATATTTTATTTGCATTTACCACATCCAAACACGCAACTGTAA
>CAZJFO010000076.1:0-7073 GCA_964545465.1 uncultured Neisseria sp. | reverse complement strand
TTTTATTTTTAGGCTATTTTAGCTAGTGGTGCACTTAATTTGAACATGGGCCCAATCCAGAACTATCTCAGCTAGTGACAAGTATGTCTTTTTGCTGTAATAAGATAGTCCTATTTGGCAGTTACGATTAAAAGTAACTCCAATTTCGCATTCATTTATCTGCTCAGAAAGTCCGCTTAAGGCACTTTGATTTAGTTCTGGTATTTGAAGCCCTTTGTCTCCAGCAAAGCCACAACAGTAAATATCAACTGGCTTTATAATCTCTTTGGCACAACGGTTTAGGATATCCATGATTTGTCGTTCCTTGCCAAGCTTTTTAGTGCTACAATCAATATGAAGAGCTAGTTTGTGGTATTTCTTATGTAGGCTTAGCTTATCTAAATTCTGATGGATAAAACTAATACTATCAATGATATTATCCAAAGTGCTATTTTTTAAAGCTGTATATAAGCAACTGCTGTTATCCATAATACAAGTACTATTATTAATTGCTTTTTGAAGCTCTTCTGCCTTTATATTGCTACCTGCTTCATCACTTTTTGCAGAAAAGATTTGTCCACAACATAAGTTATCTAGATTATCTGGATATGTAACATCATAGCCAAGTTTTTTGATTAATTTTTGAAGTGCATTGCCCGTACTACTAGCACTACTATCTCCAAAAATTCTATTATTGCAAGTTGGAAAATACATTATCTGGGGTTTTTCAGAAAAAGTATCGCTTATAAATTTTGCACTTTGAGTCTTGGGTATTGTTGGTAGATAAACAGGTAGTATAGGTATTACTTTTTTTAAGCTTTTACTAATAGTATTAGTTTGGTTACGCCCTAGAATATTTGCTACAAAATTACCTAAATTAAGTAGTTTATAATTGAGTGTTATAAATGTAGCAAAATTATTGCGCCAACGATTCACATGCTGTAACTTTAATTCTTTAATAAAACTACCAGTATTAATTCCAACAGGGCATTTAGTCTCACATAATCCAGTAGTTACACAAGTGTCAACTCCATAATATTGATATTTTGTTTTAAAGTTATTATATTCGTGTACAAGATTATCTTTACGTAATTGCTCCATCTTACGATAAGTACTGATACGTTGGCGCGGGGTAAGTGTTAGGTTTTTAGATGGGCAAACTGTTTCACAAAATCCACATTCAATACAACTATCAATTGTACTACTAACTTCATTTAGTTTTTTTAGGTTTTCTAGGTGTAGATTTGGGTTTTTAGTGAGTTTTACATCAGGATTAAGTATACCTGAAGGATCAAGGAGGTTTTTTATTTGCCACATGATTTTATATAACTGAGCCCCCCATTCGAGTTCTGCAAATGGTGCTATATTCCTACCGCTTCCATGTTCAGCTTTTAATGAGCCTTGATATTTGATTGTGACTAGGTTACACATTTTATCCATAAACTTTTTGTAATTATCCACTTCAATTTTTATATTAAAATTTGGGGTAAATACAAAATGCAAATTTCCAGATAAAACATGTCCAAATATAGAAGCATTAGTATAGTTATGTTCTACCAGTAATTGTCGTAAATCATTAACTAAGTCGGGTAACTGTTGAATATTAACTGCTATATCTTCAAGAACTACACTACTACCTTTAGCTCTAGCTCCACCAACTGTTGGGAATATACCTTTACGTAAGCTCCATAAATCATTATAAGTTTTTTCATTCCCAGTAAATTTAACAGCAATCTCTATTGATTGAGAAGTGATTATATTTTCAGTAGTGGCTATTTTGTTATCTAATTCAAGTTGATTCGATCCAGATACTTCTATTAGCATTGCTGCTGTATCTGTAGTTAATTGTGGTAGGTATTTCTTTGCTATATCTAAATGTTTGATTGAGTTTAGTGAAGTAATATCCATTAATTCGATAGCATCAACATTTGTTTTGGATAAATGTTGTGTTAAAGTTACTAACTCTACCAAGTTAGCACAAAAAACCAGACTAACAGCTTTAAATGGATTATCAGGTACACATTTATAGCAAATTTCACTAATAAACCCAAGAGTACCTTCAGAACCAATCATTAGGTGACTTAAAATATCAATAGGATCATTAAAATCCAGAAAAGCATTGAGGCTATATCCAGATGTATTTTTAATTTTGAACTTATGTATAATTAACTCACAAAGAGCTTTATCATTAAGAATTTGTTCGCGAATTGATATAACTCCATTGATTATATCTTTATTGTGATTAATAAAATTTTGTCGGCTATTAATATCTCTTGTATCAAGAGTGCTTCCATTTGCGAGAATTAGTTTTAATCCATCTAAGGTTTCATATGAGTTCTTACTCGTCCCACAACACATTCCACTTGAATTATTTGCAGCAATTCCCCCTATTTTACAAGCCGCAATCGATGCTGGGTCAGGTCCAATTTTGGTAGCAAATGGTTTTAAATAATAATTGGCTGTAGCACCTATAATACCTGGTTCGAGCACTATTTTGTGCCCATTATCTAAAATGGTATACCTTTGCCAACATTTATTAGATAAAATAACTAATGCAGAATCGCTTAATGCTTGCCCTGAAACGCTAGTACCTGCTGCTCTAAAAGTTACACTGATATTATGATTATTAGCTAAAATAAGTATCCTATGAACTTCATCATGATTTTCTACAAATAGCACAAGCTTTGGAGTTAGTCTATACATGCTAGCATCAGTACCATAAGCGTAGCAAAGCATGGGGTCATCAATGATACGCGATTTATCCATGTATTGTGCTAGTTGCTGTTTAAAACTTTTCATTATTATGTTTCTTATTTAAAAGATTTGCAAACAAAGATTATTCTAGCATAAAATAGCGTTAGATAATAATAAATAGAATATGTTTAAATATTGAGAGTGGCATGATATGAATAATTATATTATTGGGGTTGATGCTGGTGGCTCAAAAACACATGCAATACTTTTTGATAAAAATATCTTAGATGAAAGTTTTGCAGCTTCTGCTAATATCAGTAAAAGCATTGATAATGCCTATATTTCAATTACTACTGCAGTTGATGAATTAATAAATGGTCATGATATAAAAACAATACAAGTTGGTATTGGAGTTGCGGGCTACTCAGTAACTGCTAATCGTGATGCGATTTATCAAAAACTACTTCTCAAATACCCAAATCTTAAAATAGTATCTGATTGTCATATTGCGTGTCTAGCTGCTCATGCGGGGCAAGATGGAGCTATTATAATTTGTGGTACTGGAGTTGTTGCCTACTCTGTGGAAAATGGAGTTACGCATCAACTAGGTGGTTTTGGATATCCTCATGGAGATTTAGGCGGTGGGGCATGGCTTGGGCTAGAGGTATGTAAGCGCTTATGTAAGGCAATTGATAATGTGATCCCATGGTCTGATTTATTAACCGCAGTATATGTAAAATTTAATAATAATGAAGATGAATTCAAACATTGGTTACTTATTGCAACACCTAGTGATTTCGCTAATATTGCACGCTCAAGCTTTATATATAATTTTCTTAAATATGATATAAATGCAAGGGAAATATTTACACAAGGGGTTAATGAGATACTAGGGTATATAAAAGTATTTAAGAAAAATAATCTATCTCTTAAACTAGTTGGTGGGGTTGCACCATTTTATCTTGAAGCAATACAAAAAGAGTTTTCTGATGTAGTTCTTAGCAATATACCTCCAGCATTTGGTGTTAAATATTTGTTTTGAAAGCAGTTTAAATGCAAAGAAAGTTAATCTAGAGGTTATATTGAAAGATAAACAACTTATTATCCCAATTATTGTAGCTAGTATTATGTTTATGGAGTTTTTGGATGCTACAATACTAAATACTGCAATACCTAGTATTGCAAAGGATTTTGTTATTAGCCCAGTAGTACTAAAATTTGCTGTAGCAAGTTATTACCTAAGCTTGGCTATATTTATTCCTATATCTGGATGGTGTGCAGATAGATTTGGCACTAAAAGTATGTTTATGTTGTCCATAGCACTATTTTTGATAGCATCTGTCTTATGTGCTGTAGCACAAAATATGATGCAACTAACATTGTTTAGATTTATGCAGGGTATTGGAGGGGCATTTATGAATCCTGTATCTAGAATAATAATAGTTAGATTATTTCCCCCTAAGGAGTTATTAAGAGTACAGGGAATTATCTTTACCCCAGCAATGCTTGGTTATATATTGGGGCCTGTTGTAGGTGGGGTTTTAACCACTTATCTTAGTTGGCATTGGATATTCTATATTAATATTCCATTTGGTATTTTTGCACTTTATGGGGGCTATAAATTTATTGAACAACAGATATCTAATAAGATTGAAAAATTTGATTTATTTGGTTTTATAATTGCTGCATTATCTTTATGTCTAATTACAATATTTATTGAAACGCTTAATCATTATGAAATCTTAAGTGCGGGAGCTTCATGGATGAGTGGAGTACTGGGTATCATTTTATTCTTATTATTAATAGTCTATTGTTTAAGAAAAGTCGATCCAGTTTTTGATTTCTCATTGTTTAGGATAAGGACATTTCGAGTGGGGTGTATTGTAAATTTAAGTACTTATGGAATCAACGCAAGTATTGGGTTTTTGTTGCCACTTATGTATCAAGAATGCTTCCACTATAGCCCATTAAAATCAGGAATGATGGTGTTACCGATTGCGATAGGTTATATAAGTGGGAGATCATTTGCTTCCCACATTATTAGATATACAGGGTTTAGGACATCACTTCGTATTTGGTCAATTTTCATTACAGTATGTATTTTCTTACTTGGTTTTATTAGTAAAAATACTTCTATTTATTATATTATACCAGTTGAGTTTTTGCTTGGGATAGCAACTACTATTATTGGTTCGACTCTTGGGGCACTTAATTATGTAGATATCTCAAAAGAAAATAGTGCCAAAGCTACAGCAATAGATCTGACATTTCGGCAGTTTTCTTCAAGTTTTGGCATTGGAGTAACTGCATTTTGCTTAACAACTTTTGCACAAATATTCAACCTAACTCTATTTAGCACTGAGAATACAGTATTTCATTTAACTTTTTATACTCTAGCCATTATCGCATTGGTTGGGCTGTTTAATAGCTTAAAGCTTGATAAAAATGATGGTGCTCATGCACTGTTAAAATCATAATATCTTATTTAGAAGTGGTAGTCTTCGAATAAAATATGCTAATACAAAGCTAGATACTACGGATGTAGAACCAAGCAATACAAATCCTATACTTTATTTGCAAAGTGTTCAGTAATTTCTTTTTTGATCCAATCAACAAATAACTTAATTAATCCGGTATAAGTAACTGGTAAATGGTATAAATAAACTGATATTAATGATGAACCTGGTTCAATATCTACTAATTGTAGTTCACCATTTTCTAGCTCTTTTTCTACTAAAAAATTTGCTGTCCAAATTAACCCTATGCCCAAAACTGCTGCAGGCACTAAAGAAATACCTGTAACTTGTGTATAGTTGCCACTTACTTTTACTTTTGTGTCGTTGGCAAATAGCCATTCATGATTTGGTGTAACTAATTGACTAATCAAGCAGTTATGATGCCTTAAGTCTTCAGTAGTTTTTGGGGTGCCGTGTTGTTTTAAATATTTAGGGGCAGCAAAAACATTTTTTCTAATTTTTATTAATTCATGGCGTACAAGTTGATGAGTATTTACTTTGGTTTCGCTGATTACTATATCCATATTTCTATCGTATAGCTGAAACGGAGATTGATCGTTGGTAATAATTAAATTAACTTTTGGGTATTTTTGTAAAAACCTTGCAACTAATGATAAAATTTTATTAACTTGGACAAAACCAGGGATAGCTATTTTAATATCACCTTGCGGCTCACTGGAGATATTATGAACTATGTTGTATGCATTTTTAATTTTATCCAGTATATTTATTGCTTCTTTCAGATAAATATCGCCAGCTTGTGTCAAGCAGAGTTGACGAGTGGTTCTAGTAAATAAAACAACACCTAATTCAGATTCTAAGTTCTGAATTTGTTTTGTGACAACAGAAGTTGATAAATATAATTTACGTGCCGCTTTTGTAAAACTTTGACATTCGGCCACTGCAACAAAACTTTTTAAACAAGATACTGTATCTATAGCCATATTACTACCCGAAATATATGTATATATGATACCATATAAAGTTATTTAATAATATAAAAATTTATTTCTACACTTCTAGTATACATTAATTATTGAGTTAAAGCTGAATTATGTAAACCTAAATGCGCATTCAAATCAAAATCATCTAATGGGCTCAAATTTAATTCGTGATATTCTAGACTGCTTGTTAAAAATTTGTTTAGGTTGAAGCATTGGATGTCAAAGTTATTAATATGTTCTGCTATCTGATCATATGTTGCATTGTCAGGCAAACCATGAATTGATCTTACATCAAATTTGAAATTACCAGCCCCATTGTTTATTATAAGATTAAGATAAGCCTCCCATTGTTCTTTTGACATCCCTCCATCGGAAACACGATTGCCATATACTTCTCGAATTGAGTGTGAAGTGTTATAACCATTATTATGAGTATCACGTATATCGCCCATATCTTTAACAGAATTGCTTAATTCATTTTTTAATTTATCTGCTTTATTTAAATAAATTTCGCGTTCAATTGTTACCATACTGACATTAGAACTCGCTTCAATCCCAGCAGCTCTCGCACTTGCAAAATAAGGTAGCCCATAGCTAATAATATCAAGCACACCTCCAGCAACACCTAAAGCTGTTGATGCTGCATTAAGCCCAGAACTGCCAGTTGCTTGTGCTGCTATCCCCGCGATGCCTGAAGCAGCACCGAGTATTCCAGACCCTGCTGCAGCCATAGCATATCCTCCTCCTGCAGCAATAGTTGCATAGCCACCAGTAAACCACGCTCCAACTGCAGCACTAGCGGCCCCACCAGAAGCAGCTAATGCTATAACCCCACCAATAACAGCAGCTGTATTTAACGCATAGTTAGCCCACCCAGGCATATGCCCACTGGGATCAAGATTATCAATCGGATTACCATCCCCAAAATTATAGAGATTAG
>CAZJFO010000075.1:0-7097 GCA_964545465.1 uncultured Neisseria sp. | reverse complement strand
GATTTTTAATATTATTGGTGAATGTAATATTCAGTTTTCAGTTAATCCTCTAAATGGTGATTATAGAGTGATTGAAATGAATCCTAGACTTTCTCGTTCAAGTGCTCTTGCGTCAAAAGCTACAGGCTATCCATTAGCTTACGTTGCAGCAAAGCTATGTTTAGGTTATAGTTTGTATGAAATTAGTAACCAAGTTACTGGTAAGACTACAGCATTCTTTGAACCTGCACTTGATTATGTGGTGGTTAAGATTCCGCGTTGGGATACTCATAAACTACGTCAAGCAGAACGCACTATCGGTACAGAAATGAAGAGTGTTGGTGAGGCAATGGGAATAGGGCGGAGCTTTCCTGAAGCACTTCAAAAAGCTATCCAGATGCTAAATATTGGTGCTTCAGGTTTATATGACTACCCATGGGTGATTAGTGATGTAAAACATGAAATAGAGTTTGCAACTGATAGGCGGATTTTTGCTTTATTTAATTGGTTTTTTGATGGCGGTAGCTTAGCAGAAGCTCATAAATTATCAAGAGTTGATAATTGGTTTTTAAGTCAGATTGAAGTAATTGCCAAATATGCTCGTTTATTAAAAAATCTAGAGTTAAATAAAGCAACTCTTTTAAAAGCCAAACAGCTTGGTTTTAGTGATGTTACGTTATCTAAAATAAAATCCGTTCCAGAAAATGAAATACGTAAATTGAGACTTAGTTTGGGAATTACTCCAAAAGTTAAGCAAATTGACACTTTAGCTGGAGAGTTTGAAGCTCAGACAAATTATTTGTATTTAACCTATCACGGTGATTATCATGATATTAAACCATCAGAAGATAATATCTGTATTATTGGATCAGGTCCATATTCTATTGGTTCATCTGTTGAGTTTGATTGGTGTACAGTTAATTTAGCACGGCAATTTAGAAGTCATAAAAAAGAAGTTATTATTATCAACTCTAATCCTGAAACAGTATCAACAGACTATGATGAATCAGATCGCTTATATTTTGAGCCGTTGAGCCTAGAAAGAGTTGAAGATATACTTGATTTTGAAAAGATAGTTGGAGTTGTTGTAAGTGTTGGTGGACAAGCAGCTAATAACTTAGCTCTACCTTTATTTAAGGGGGGTTATCCAATTTTGGGTACTTCGCCTTTGAATATTGATATGGCAGAAAACCGTGAGACATTTTCTCAGCTTCTGAATGATAGAAATATTGATCAGCCTTTATGGATTAAAGCAGAGGATATTACACAGGTAAGATCTTTTATAGCTGAAGTTGGGCTACCTGTATTAATTAGGCCATCTTATGTATTATCAGGGGCTGCCATGAAGGTGGTTTTTGATGAAGATACTTTAGAAGAATATCTAAAAGAAGCGTTTTTAATTTCTAAAGAACACCCTGTTGTTATTTCTGAGTTTATTGAGGATGCTAAGGAGTTAGAGATTGATGGAGTTGCTGATAATGGTAAAATACTGATTTTTGCTATTAGTGAACATGTAGAAAATGCAGGGGTACATTCTGGGGATGCTACTATTATATTCCCACCTGAGCGGTTGTATATCAAAACCGTACTAAAATCAAAATCAATAGCTGATGAGATTATTGATGGTCTTAATATTTCAGGCCCGTTTAATATGCAGTTCATTGCTAAACATAATGAGCTTAAAGTAATTGAGTGTAATGTTAGAGCATCGAGGTCGTTTCCTTTTATATCCAAAGTAACAGGACATGATCTAATTGAAATAACAGCAAATGTACTTCTTGGAAAACCACCCAAAACTAAATATAATACGCTAGATATAAAATGTGTAGGGGTAAAATCACCAGTGTTTTCATATAATAGATTTAAAGGTAGTAATCCTGTTGCGCAAGTTGAGATGTCATCGACTGGTGAAGTTGCATGCATTGGGACTGATATTTTAAATACTTTTTATATGTCGTGGTTAGCAACTGGGCAAAAACTTAATGGTAAAAAGATTTTAATTAGTATGGATGATAGGTTTAAACAAAAACTGTTACCAATAATCCAAAAGCTATTTAAAAATGGTTGGGAATTTATCGCAACAGAAGGTACGCATGATTTCTTAGTTAATAACGGTGTTGGATCTCGCTGTGTTTTTAAAGTGGTTGATCAAATCGAACCTAATATCCAAAAAGCAATTATTAGTAAGAGTGTTGATTTGATAATTAATCTACCGCGTGATATATTTACTTCAGCTAAAGATTCAGACGGATTTGCTGTTAGGCGTTTGGCGATTGACTATCATGTTCCGCTAATTACCAACTTTCAATTAGCTGAGATGCTGTTAGAGAGTTTATTGCTTCATTATGATAAGCCTGTTGAGGTTAAATCGTATAAACAATATATGTTAAACAATGAGGAGTAGTATTATGCAAGGTTTAATTTCAATTGCTGATTTGGATAAAAGTAAAATTATTGAGATTTTAAAGTTATCTAAATTATTTAAAGATGGATTACGTAAGAAAACTCTAGATAGTAAGGTAATTGCCTCATGCTTTTTTGAGAACTCTACGCGAACAAGATTGTCTTTTGAGTCAGCAGTAGCTCATCTAGGAGGATCTACGATAGGTTTTGCTGATAGCTCAGTTACATCATTAGCTACAAAAGGTGAGAGTTTAGCTGATACGCTTAAGATTATAAGTTGCTATGCTGATGCTTTGATTATCCGTCATCCTTTAGATGGTTCAGCACGTCTAGCCAGTGAAATATGTGATATACCGGTAATTAATGCAGGAGATGGTGCGAATCAACACCCTACCCAAACACTACTTGATTTATTTTCTATAATGGATAGTCAAGGTAAGCTAGAGGGTATAAAACTTGGAATAATGGGGGATTTGAAGTTTGGGAGAACCGTTCATTCATTAGTTGAAGCAGTGAAATGGTTTGGAATGCAGTTATATTTTATAGCACCCAAATATTTACGGATGGGGGATGAGGCGTTATTTAGTCTTAAAACGTCAGGGATTCAGTATTCTTTCCATAACTCATTAGACGAAGTGGCTCATGAACTTGATTGTTTATACCTAACTCGGTTACAAAAGGAGCGTTTTGTTGATGAAGTGATTTCTGACACTTATAAAGTCAATCTAGCTAGTTTAGCTAATGTTAAGCCAAATTTTAAAATCTTGCACCCATTACCAAGGCAAGAAGAGTTACCTATTGAGATTGATAATACACCATATGCGTATTATTTTGAGCAAGCACAAAACGGTCTATATGTACGTCAAGCATTACTAGATATTTTATTTACAAGTGGGAGCAATGACTAATGAATGATAAAAAACATATTGGTTACATCGAAAATGGTATTAATTTAGATCAAATTCCGCATGGGAATGCTTGGTATATTATGAAAATATTAAATTTATTTAACTCTAATAGTCAAGCAGGTGTTGGGTTAAATTTACCAAGTAAAAAACTTGGATCAAAAGATCTTATCAAAATAGAAAATAGGTTGCTTACTCAAAATGAAATAGATGCGATTAGTCTATTTTGTACTGGTAGTACTTTATCGATTATCAAAGATTTCAAAGTTATTAATAAATTAACTTTAGAATTACCTAAAGTTGTTAATGATATTATTGTTTGTCCTAATAAACGTTGTGTATCGCATCAATATGTATCGAAGTTTCATACATTTGTAAATCGTAAAGATATGACGGTTGTTAAATGTCATTATTGCGAGAAAGAGTTTAATATTGAAGATATAAGCCAATACAAGTTTTAATGTTACAAGCCACATGTTATCGAAACAGCAGTTTGTTGTTGTTTGGAGTGACCAAAAAAACGTTATCAAAGCAGAAGTCTTTGAGCTCTATGTAATATTTTAGGAGAAAAAATGATCAAAATAACTAATGTTTTAACACCTAATGGTGATAGACGGGATTTTACATTTGCTAGTAAAGATGAAAAACATATTGATGGTACAAAATTACTGGCTCTTCCCGAGTTAATTGACCCCCACGTACATTTTAGAGTGCCAGGGATGGAAGATAAGGAAGATTGGGTTCATGGATCTAGAGCTCCTTTTAAAGGTGGCTATACTACGGTTTTTGATATGCCAAATACGAAACCGACTACTACGACCCAAGAACGTCTACATGATAAATTTAGTATTATCAATAAACAAATAGCAGAGTCTGGACTTCCAATGAAATATAAACTATTTTTTGGGGCTGACAAAAATAATTTCCAAGAAATAGTGAAAGTTAAAGACGAAATCGTTGGGATTAAAGTTTTTATGGGTGCCTCAACAGGTGAATTACTTATGGATGACGAGAGTAGTCTTCATGCCATATATGCTATTGCAGCAAGGTTTAATTTATTAATAGCACTTCATGCTGAGGATGAGTTAATTATCCAAAAAAATACTAAGAAATATGAAAATGAAACTGATTTCAAATATCACTCTATTATTCGTGCACCTGAAGCAGCGGTAAAAGCTGTTGAGTTAGTTATTAAATTAAGTCGTATTTATGGAGTTAGATCGTATATCCTTCACTTAAGTACTAAAGAGGAGCTTGATTTAGTTAGAAAAGCCAAAAAAGAAGGCGTAGCTATTTTTGCTGAAACATGTCCTCATTATTTATTTCTAGATGATTCTGTATACGATAAGTTGTATGGCTTGGCTAAAATGAATCCGCCACTTAGAAATAAAATAGAACAACAACATATTTGGGAAGCAATTAATGATGGAACCATCGATACAATAGGCTCAGATCATGCGCCGCATACCTTAGAACAAAAAGATCAGCCATTATGTAAATGTCCTTCTGGAGTGCCGGGGATAGAGACATCGCTCCCGCTAATGCTAAGTGCTTATAAAAAAGGTCTTTTAGATATTAAGACTTTAATTTGCTTGATGCATGATAATCCAAAGAAAATGTTTAATCTAGAAAGTAATGATGATATAGTATTTGCTAATATCGAAGACTATCATGCTCTTACAAATGAACAGTTATGTACTAAAGTTAAATGGTCACCTTATACAGGTATGAGTTTAACAGGTTATCCTGAATATTTATATACCCAAGGTGAGTTTTACTTTTTGGGCGAAATTAAGTCATAATATGAAGGTTCAAAGTATTGCTAAATTAGCGCATGATTTTAATCCGATAATAAAACTACTACCAAAATCTATGCAGGTGAAGCTTTATTCATATGCTAGACTTAAATTTATGGATGAATTTGTAAAAAACACTAGTCTACCTTTTGTGCCTGATTCTAAATGGCAAAGAACTCTCTGGGGGCTAAAATTCCAATCGCCATTGATGAATTCAGCAGGAATGTTTAAAAATGGCGATGGCTATGATGTGGTTATATCTCAAGGAGCTGGAGGTTATATTGGTGGTACAAGTACATATAATAAACGAAATGGTAATACAAAACATGGTATAAAATTACCATTTATCACATTACCAGATTCGCATGTTTCGATCAATACTCTTGGATTACCCAATCTAGGGGATGAGATATTAAGTAAAAAAGTTATAACGAATAATAAAATAACCCCAATTGGTTGGAGCTTAATGCGAACACCTGACTATGAAGAACATATTGGATTAGACAATTTAATCAAATCACTTTGGATGTATCATGATAATCCACAGATTGATTTTATTGAAATTAATGAAAGCTGTCCCAATATTTCGGTTGATAGTGAAAACATAAATAATCGCTTAGTTTATATTGCAGAACACTTTTTATCCAAACGCACTCGTCATTTGCCAGTAGTGGTTAAACTATCAACTGATACTGGTATTGAAGTGTTAAAGAGAATTCTTGATATTTTATTTCAAAAGCGTTATGATGGGGTTAATCTAGGTAATACTTCAACTAATTATTCGTATACGCGTCAATATGTTTCACCTAGTGAATTAGCGCTATATGATTACTATACTAATAATTTCTCTGGTGGTATAGGTGGTATATCGCTTCGAGATAAGTCACTTATTCTATGTGATGCAGCGATAAAATATCGTGAATTTATAAAGCTAGATTATGAATTTCATGTGATTAGAAGCGGTGGGGTTGATAGTCTTCATGATATCAAGGAATCAGATGCAATAGGTGTAATTATGAACCAGTGGTATACAGGGTATTTTACTAATTATCTAGAAGATGGTAATGAGGTCTATAAAAGGATTTTTAGCTTTTAAGTTGTTGCTAAATATACAGCTTAGCATTCGAAGCGCCACATTGAAGTAGGAATCCTCGGCCTTTAGGCCGAGGAGGATGTCAAAGATTACTATTTACATGGTAGCATTGTGATTTTATTTATAACTATTGGAGTAGTAGGCACATCTTGATTGCCATTAACCGAAGTTGTAGGGGTTGCTGCTATCTTATCAACTACCGCTGATCCTTTAATTACTTTACCAAATACTGCATAGCCATAACCTGAGTCAGTTTTATTAGTAAAATTAAGATTAGAATTGTCATTAACATTGATAAAAAACTGTGATGTAGCTGAATCTACAACATAAGTTCGTGCCATAGCTATTGTGTATTTGTCATTTTTTAGACCATTATCAGCTTCGTTTTTAATTGGTGCTTTTGTTGGTGCTTGAGTCATGTTTTTATCAAAGCCACCACCTTGAATCATAAATCCAGGAATTACACGATGAAAAATTTTGCCATTATAAAACCCACTTTTTACATAGTCTTGAAAGTTAGCAACTGATATTGGTGCTTTCTTACTATCTAGTTGCACTTGTATATTACCTAAGTTGGTGTCAATTGAGGCTATAGGTGAAGTTTTACAAATATTATTAGCAAAAGTATTGGTGCTTACTATAGCAAAACATAATAGAGTTAATAGTTTTTTCATGAATTAAAGTTCCTTAATAAAATTTCGTACTTGATTTGAATATAAATTACACTATTATACCGTAAAGCCGCAGTTATTTACGAATAATTACACCAATAAACTCTATATCCAGCATTTTTTGTTTCTGCTATCGTTATACTTAGAGTGTTAAGCCTAGGTTAAAGTTTTTTCCTACTACTTCAGGGGATATAAAATCCAATATGAAATATGCTTTAATATTATACTCAAGTCCTAAACTATTCAGCTT
>CAZJFO010000074.1:0-7129 GCA_964545465.1 uncultured Neisseria sp. | reverse complement strand
CTTCAACTGGAGGAAGCCCCCATTTATCAATTATGTTTTGGTATACCAAATCAACATTATCAATGTTATCAGCCTTAGCCAGACGTTTGTAATACACTAAACGTTCATGAATATCAGGGCAATATTCGTTAGGTATAATAGCTGTAGTATTTAAATTAACCTCTGATGATATCTCAGTAATACCTCCTAATAGCTTTTTAGATTTTAATTTATTAATGGCGCGTTTTAACATTTCAGTATACAGTGATAGTCCAACCTCTTTTATATCTCCAGACTGATTTTCCCCTAATATTTCACCAGCACCACGAATTTCCAAATCATGCATAGCTAGATTGAAACCTGAACCTAGTTCACTAGTCATTTTTATTGCATCTAAGCGCTTTTCAGCGTCAGAAGTTACATTTTCTGGTACAATTAAATAACAATATGCTTGATGATGAGATCTACCAACACGACCTCGCAGTTGATGGAGTTGTGCTAAGCCAAGTTTATCAGCTCTATAGATTATGATAGTATTAGCGTTAGCAATATCAATTCCACTTTCAATGATAGTGGAACATAAAAGTACATGATAGCGTTGATGTATAAAATCTCGAATAGATTGCTCTAGTGTGGTTTCGTGCATTTGTCCATGGGCGATAGCTATTTCAATTTCTGGTACGAGTTTTATTAATCTTTCATGCATTTTATTTATATTAGCCACGTCATTAAATAGAAAATATACTTGCCCACCACGTTTTATCTCGCGATAAATTGCAGTTTTAATAGTCTCATCTTCATCCATACAAACTAAGGTATTAACCGCCAGTCGTTTTTTAGGCGGTGTTGCAATTATTGAGAAATCACGCAAACCTTCCATTGCCATTGATAAGCTGCGAGGTATTGGTGTTGCAGTCATCGCTAGAAAGTCGATATGCGAACGTAGTTGTTTTAGTTTCTCTTTTTGTTTTACTCCAAACCTATGTTCTTCATCTATTATCACTAAACCAAGGTTTGCAAATTTAATATCACTTTGAATAAGTCTGTGAGTACCAATTACAATATCAATTTGACCATTTTTTACAAGTTCTAATATTTCATTTATCTCAGTTTTAGTCTTAAACCTTGATATCTCAGCAATTTTGATTGGAAAAGAAGCAAAGCGGTTCACGAAGTTTTGATAATGCTGTTCGGTTAGTAATGTTGTTGGTGCTAGCATGGCTACTTGTTTGCCATTCATGGCACAAATAAATGCTGCTCTTATAGCTACTTCTGTCTTACCAAACCCAACATCTCCACAAATTAGTCTATCCATAGGTTTAGATTTAGTCATGTCAGTAATTATATTATCAATAGAATTCAATTGATCAATAGTTGGCTCATACATAAAGCTTGCGGCAAAGTCTTTATATTCTGGAGGTAGACTAAACTTATATCCTTGCTCCATTTCACGATTTGCATAAAGTTCAAGAAGTTCAGCAGCCATATCATTAATTTTCTTTTCAGCTTTTGCTTTTATTTTACCCCAATGACTACTTCCTAGCTTATTAGGCGTGGTATCAACACTCTCCAAGTGGGAATAACGGCTTATTAAGTGTAAATTATTAACTGGAATAAATAATGTCGACTCATCCTGGTATTCTAGTTCAAGCATTTCATATTCAATATCAGCAATTGTCTGGCGGGTTAAGCCTAAATATTTACCAATTCCATGATTAATATGTACTACAAAATCCCCAAGTTTAATTTCGGCTAAATCACGAATTATCGAGTCATTTTCAACTTGAGATGTTTGTGATTTACGGGTTCTAGTTAGATGCTTAGTATCTTTATATAACTCTTGTTCAGTTATAAAAGCTAAATCTTCCCAGATAAAGCCATTATAAAGAGTGTTATTTATTAAGTAAATTTTTTTATTATCGGTTGCTTCATCAAGGTTTTTTATAACAGTAATATTAAACCCTTGTAGTGCTTGACGCATTATCTCAACGCGTCCAATACTGTCAAAGGCACAGATTATTTTACCTTTATATCTATCTCGGAACTCTCTTAGTTTCATAAAAGGATTTATGGCACTAGTAGATAAATCAGGTAATATTTGTACCTTTTTATTTAACTCTCCCTGTTCTTGAAATTCATATGCGGTATATTCTTTAATCTTAATAAATATATTATCGGTTGTTAAGAATAAATCTATGGGTTTTAGGCATGGATACTGGTTGGTATATGTTAAATAGCGTTTGCCAATTTCTTGCCAGTTTAGATTGCTTGTACTAAATAACTCTTGGTAATAAACAATCTCCCAAGTATGATCAATATAATCAAACAATGTTGCTGTGGTATTAAAAAAAAGAGGTAGATAAAACTCGCTACCTGCTGGATAAATACCATTTTTTAGTTCTTTTAGTACATAGCCATCATTTGGAAAAGAAGCAAAAAAATTATTAATGAATATATTAAGATTAGCTTTATCAGTTGGGTATTCGCGTGCTGGGATTAATTCAAATTTTTCTATAGTATTTATAAGTAATTTACTCTTATGATCAATTAGTTTCAATGATTCTATTTCATCATCAAATAGTTCAATACGAATAATATGTTTACTGCCCATTGGCATAATATCAACTACACCACCACGAATCGCAAACTCACCAGTTTCAAATACTTGAGTTACATGATTATAATCACTGGTTATTAATTGACTACTTAACCTATCTATTGAGAGTTTATCGCCAATTTTCAATAACATTACGCGGCTATAAAGGTATTCCCTAGGGCAGATTTTTTTTTGTAGAGTACTAGATTGTACGATAACAATATCAAGAGATTGGTGAGTTATCTCCCATAGTATACGAAGCCTTTGAGCAATAATGTCTTTTTGTGGTGAAATACGTTCATATGGCAAAACCTCAGTGTCTGGGAAGACCTTTATTGCCAAATTTGGACTAAACATTGATAATTCACTACATAGACGGTTTGCACTATAGGCATCGTTAGTAATAACCAATAAGGGAGCCTTATGGAGTTTAGATATTGCCAAGGCATCAGCACTTGGCAAGTATCTATTAACCTTCTTTTTGTTCAATTTTAATACTACTGCATTAAGGCAGTACTCAATTTTAGTGCTGCAGGAGGTGGAGGAATTGTTGCAGCAATATCAGTACCTTTGATTGGAATAGGTTTGTATTCAAGCGCTATTTCTAAAACTTCATCAACGGTTTTAACTGGTATTACAACTAATCCATCTTTAATCTCAGGAGGTATTTCCTCAAGGTCTTTGGTATTCTTATCAGGAATAATTACAGTCTTAATGCCAGCTCTTAAAGCAGCAAGCATTTTTTCTTTTAATCCACCAATAGGTAATACATCCCCATATAATGTTACCTCTCCAGTCATCGCTACGCTTGATTTAACTGGAATGTGATTAAGACTTGAAGTAATTGCTGTTACCATCGCAATACCAGCTGAAGGGCCATCTTTTGGTGTTGCACCTTCTGGGACGTGTACGTGGATGTCTTTGTTCTCATAGAATTTTTCATCAATTCCAAGGGTTAATGCTCTACTTCTCACTAGACTAATAGCTGCTTGAATGGACTCTTGCATTACATCTCCAAGTTTACCCGTCCTAATAACTTGACCTTTTCCAGGGATAGCTACTACCTCAATAGTTAATATTTCACCACCAACCTCGGTCCAAGCAAGACCTGTTACGCGACCAATACGATTCTCTCTTGCACTTACTCCAAAATCATTAATCGGTACACCTAGAAACTCATGCAAATTGTCTGGATTAACTATAATTTTTTTACTCTTAGCTTTTCCCATATCAATCAAAGTAACTATCTTACGACATAGTTTATTTATTTGACGATCTAAACTACGGACTCCAGCTTCCATCGTATAATAACGGATAATGTCTAAGATGGTTTCTTTTTTAATTGAAATTTCACCTGATTTTAAACCTGTGTTTTTTATTTGACGAGCTAGTAAATATTGTTCAGCAATTTTTAGCTTTTCTTGCTCAGTATAACCAGACAACATAATAATTTCCATACGATCCCGAAGAGCTGTCGGTATATTTAGTGAGTTTGCTGTTGCAACAAACATTACTTGAGATAAATCAAAAGGTACTTCAGTATAATTATCTACAAAGCTATTATTTTGCTGAGGATCTAATACTTCAAGTAAAGCTGAAGCTGGGTCTCCGCGGTGATCAGAGCCAAGCTTATCAATCTCATCAAATAGGAATAGTGGGTTTTTAACTCCAGATTTGGCGATATTTTGAAGTACTTTTCCAGGCATGGCTCCTATGTAAGTCTTACGGTGCCCCCTTATTTCAGCTTCATCGTGTAACCCACCTAGAGCAACTCTTACATATTTACGCCCTGTAGCTCTTGCAATAGACTCACCTAGAGATGTTTTACCAACACCAGGAGGTCCTACAAAGCATAGAATAGGGGATTTATTGTTTTCAATTCTTTTTTGTACAGCAAGAAACTCAACAATTCGTTCTTTAATTTTCTCAAGTCCATAATGATCCTTGTCTAATACTTTTTGAGCTTTTGATAAATCATGGTTAATCTTAGAAGTTTTGTCCCAAGGTAGATCACTTAAATGTTCAATGTAGTTTCGAACAATTGAGCTTTCAGAAGACATTTGAGGCATGGTTTTAAGTTTTTTTAGTTCGCTAAGAGCCTTTGTTTCAGCTTCTTTAGGCATCTTAGCTTTTTTGATTTTGCGCTCTAGTTCTTCGGTTTCACTGAGCTCTTCTTCTTCACCTAATTCTTGTTGAATTGCTTTAGCTTGTTCGTGTAAGTAATACTCTTTTTGATTCTTTTCTATTTGTTGTTTTACACGCCCTTGAATCCGTTTTTCAACATTTAAAATTTCAATTTCACGATTTAATTCACGTAAAAGTTTATTTAAACGTTTTTTGAGAGACATAGTTTCAAGCAAGTCTTGGCGGATCTGTAAATCCATTACAACGTGAGTGGTTATTACATCTGTTAACTGTTCGATATTTTCAATTTTAGCAATTAAAGTTATAATTTCATCAGGTATCTTTTGGTTTAAATGTGCAAATTTATCAAATTGTTGTACTATTTCACGTTTTATTGCTTCTAATTCAATTTTATTGATATCATTTTTGGTAGCTATTGCTTCTATTTTTGCTGTAAGATAACCTAGATGGTCAGATATCTGAAGGGCTTTTGCTCTAGTTTTTCCTTCAATAAGTACTTTATTGGTTCCATCTGGTAGTTTTAAAACTTGTAGGACTTTAGCTAATGTACCCACATCATGAATATTTTCAGTAGTAACATCATTATCTTGTGGATTTTTTTGGCTTAACAAGATTACCATATTGTCTTTTTTGGCAGCAGCATCTAAGGCACTTATTGATTTTTGGCGACCAATAAATAACGGTACCACCATGTTTGGAAAGATTACAACGTCTTTAAGTGGTATAATGGGAGTCAACTCATCGTTATCTAATATTTCAAAATTGTTGTTATTTGTTGTTATCATAAAAGTCCTTAAGTTGTTTTATAGCAGGATTGCTTTTTTAATAAAATCTTTTTTATGAAATAAGCTGATTAAATCTTCTACTTCAGAAAGTGTTTTTACACCTATTCTTGCAGAAACATCAGCCATTTCTTCGGTGTAGCTTGCTTGTGTTAATTCAATAATATTAATACCTTTTTCACCCATTACGCCTGATAGTTTTGCAAACGTTCCAGGTTCGTTAGCTATTAATAATTGAATTTGACTGGCAAATCTACTACCGATATCATTTATTATAAGGACATAAGTTAAATTATCAAGTCCACTTGTTTTAGCATGTTTACAATTTGACTTATGAATAAGTAGTTTTCCTTGCCTTGTAATACACGCAAGTATTTTTTCTCCAGGCAATGCAAGGCAGTGTTCATCTTGAATTACAGGTATTTTACATTGGCTTAAATTAATCTCTAATATTGTGTTTTGATTGTATCCTAATATTCTTTTAATTAATTCTAGAACAGCTAATTGTCCGGTGCCAATTTTATGTTTTAGATCTTTAATATCTAGTTTGGGGTAGTGTACGTCAATTATTTTTTGCAGCATATCATCATTGATGCTTTGGTTTGGTTCAAAAATAGATAAACCAAGTCCTAATAAAGTTACTCCATTATTAACATTTTCATCAAATTTTTGCTCTTTAAAGAATTGTTTTATTTTACTTTGAGCTTTGCCTGAAGCTACAATTTTTAACCATTCTTCTTTTGGTTCTACCTCATCCTTGGTTATAATTTCAATTATGTCGCCATTTCTCAATATGTGATTTGGGGTTTGAAGTTTTTGATTTATTTTTGCCATATAACAATGATTACCGATATCACTATGAATAAAATACGCAAAATCAAGTGCAGTTGAAGCTTTTGGTAAGAGTTTTATTTTCCCTTTTGGTGTAAAAACATAAATATCACCAGGTGATAGATCTTGTTTAAGGCTATCCAAAAACTCATTAGCTGAAAATGTACTTGATTGAATATCGAGAATATTACTTATCCAACTGTTTGTTCTATTGTTAACTGACAAGTATGTGCTGTTGCCATTTTTTGTAGCATTATTTTCTTCTGTAAGCCAGTGTGCAATTATGCCATTTTCTGCAACTTCATCCATTGCCAATGTCCTAATGTGTAGTTGTAGAGGTATGCCATTTGGACCCATCAAAGTGGAATGTAATGATTGGTAACCATTGCTTTTAGGTATTGCGATATAATCTTTAAATTTTCCAGGCATAGGCTGATATAAGCTATGTAAAACTCCTAAGGTTAGGTAACAGTCGCGAATTTTTTTAACAACAATCTTAACTTCAAAAATATCATAAATCCTATTGAAGTTTTGTCCATGTTCTTGCATAGTTTTATAAAGATTATGGGTACTACGTTCACGATATACAAATTGGGCGTTTATGCCATTTGATTTTAAAGAGTTACCTATATTTCTAAGAATTTCTTCAATTATGGGTAAGCGTTTTTTTTGAGCTTCGGAAATGGCCTTAATAAGTACAGCATAGCGATAAGGATATAGATGTTTAAAGCTCTCTTCAGCAAGCTGGTGGTATACTTTGTTTTAAAATTGCATTTAATTGTTCTTCAAACCATTG
>CAZJFO010000073.1:0-7202 GCA_964545465.1 uncultured Neisseria sp. | reverse complement strand
GGAGTATTTTACCATATTTATCAGATAAGTTATTTAGTATAATTGGTATCATACCCACACTGGGGTGCAAACTGGCACTGGTATATCTGGAATTGCTAATCCAATTACACCTGATCCGAACATAGATAAAGATAAAACCTCAATTAGTAATGAAGAGTATTTGCTTAATGATAATGCTAAACCAATTAGTACAGCACTTTCTCGTGAATTTGATATTGATGCAGTAGTGGATTATTAGAATGTATTACAACACCAGTATTTACCTTGATCCAGAGACTAAAGATTATGTTAATTTGAATGGGCAAGTTGAGAATAAAAACCAAGTGGTAACTGAGATTTATTTACGGCTAACCATACCACAAAAAAAGTACATGTATGCTAAAGACCCAACTATTGGTAGCTTGTTGTATAGCTTGAGTAACCAACGTGGTACGGTAAATAAAACCCAGTTGGCACAGATTGTAGCTAATGCTCTAAAACCAATGGTAGAGCAAAGAAAAATTACCATTCAAGAAATAAACATACCTCGCTTAGTATTGGGCAATATTTCTATTGAAATTAATTGCACCGACGTAAGCGGTGAGCAGATTCATTTTGTATTAAATGCGGTTATATAGTTTGAGATTATTTGATGAAAACACAACAGCAATACTACCAACAATATGTCAATTTTGTAAAAGCACTTAATCCTGTTGCTGTGCCAGATGCAGCAGCAACTGATTGGTGGGTTAAAGCTAATAGTATTGGTGCTATTGCTAGTGGTATTGACCAAGATATTTACACCTTCAGGCAAAACATCTTTCCGCAGTACGCTAGTGGTAACGCTCTGGACAAGTTTTTAGCATCATATAATTTACAACCACGTAGTGCGGGAGTTCCTGCAACTGGTTATTGTAGTTTGCCGACAGTCCAAGCACAAGACGTAACATTGCCTGCTAATACTCAGTTAAGTATTTCTAATAACCAATATTTTATTCAGCAAACTACCACCATTAAGGTGGGAACATTGGGGCAAATTCCAATCCAAAGTGCTAATACTGGTTCAGGTCAACAATTAGCTAATGGTACAGAATTAAAACTAACTAACCCAGTTGGCAATATTGATAAATTAGTCGTATTAAGTATGAATGATGGATCTGGTAGTGAGAGCGATCCAAACGTCAGGTATAGAATTTTACAAGCAATTCAAAACCCAAAACTTGGCGGAACTAAGCAGGATTACATTACTTGGGCAACCTCACAACCCAATATAACTGCTGCTTACATTGTAGCTAATATTTTGCAAACTGGTATTTTATCGGTGTTTGTATTATCAGGTACGAATGACCCAGATGTAATTTTAGCTAAACCAGATATTATTTATAACCGCACCACCACTAAGCCAGATATGCAAACTGCACAAAATTACATTGAGACTCAACGCCCAATTAATGATAATGCTTTGGTATCCACCACTGACACACAAGTTTATGATAATGCCAATACTATCAACGTTGGTGTGATCTTAATTCAAAATTTAACACTTGCTACCATATTGCCTGATTTTAACAATCTGACAGTTGCTGATTTAATCAGACGTGAAGTTAGGCGAGCGTTTATTTCTAGTCCATTATACGGCACTTTGATTGGTAATGGTAGGTATGTGCTGCTTAGCGATGTAGTCCAATCAATAGACACTGGCTTAAGTGTTACTGGTGGGATTTATGCCCAGATTTTAATTGACCGCAAAGTGGATTACAAAGGCACACAAAATAATATCCCCATCAATGCCACTATACAGCAAGATAATAACCTATTTTTAGTATATGACATTGAGTATATAGCAATCAACGTATATGTTTTGGAGAGTATCTAATGGCTAAACTCCAGATATTTATTGATAAAACACCAATCTATAGCAAGAGTACAATTACTTTGCGAGCTGGGTTCTTTGCTGATGATTATAGTTTAACTGACGTTACTGCAGATTGTAGCTTTGCTTTTAACTTCGGTAATGAAAATGTAACTCAAACAGACAACAACCAGTTCTTTGCCAATAAAGCTGGTGATGTTGGGATTCAGGCATTTTATAGTTTACCGCCAGAAGGTGAACAGCAATCTCCGCAGGAATATATAGCAACAACTAGCTTTGTGATTATTGGTGAAGCCATATTGCCCAATAAAGACGATATCTATGCTTGTATTAAGCGTGAAGAACCAGATGGCGTTTATACTCAAGTTGCAGATGTAGAAAGTTTCACTTACTTGGATAACCAGGCAGTTGCTGACATTTTTGCTAACCTGTATATAAATTTACAGATTGAAGCTAATCAGATTTACCCAGAGGAAACTGCTGATTATACCGACTGGATAAATATGCTATTTAGTGAGGTATATATCAATACTGAACAAGGACAGATTAATAAAGTATTGCAGTTGTTGCGTAATTTGCAAATACTGGCATCCATGAATCCGTTTGATATTGCGAGTGCAATTACTAGTTACATCTATTACCGCACTAACTTGGCAATTTATGTATTCATTCAAGAGGACAAGGTCAACTTTGATAAAGCATGGATTTTGGGCACAGACAAATCTATACTTGGCGTTAATACCTACTTGTCTGATAGTAAGATTAATACTAATTTGGTAATCAATATATTTGATGTAGAGCACCAACTAAACGATCTATTTAGAATTGAATTAGAGAATTTTATCAGCAAAATAACTAGAGCATACTTTGGTTATACCATCGACTATAACAAAACACCAGAAGAGTTTAACCTAAATTACGATATAGGTATGACGTATAAGGGCGACCAGCGTATTATTTATTCTTATTGCTTGAAATATAGCCAGAGTGCTTTTTATGCGGTTGTGGGGCTAATAAACCCCATACAACCTAATTATATTAAGGATATGCTAATTGCACCACCAGATGGCACAGTAATTAATGCTCCAACTAAGTTAACTGTGACTGGTATATTTGTTGATAATGTCACTGCTGATATTACTTTGGCTTGCCAAATTACCAAAAACAATAATAATCTCAAGGTGGTTGGTGATGTACTTATTCCTAATAAAAATGGTGATTGTACACTCACTATCACTTACGGCTCTATTATCAAGCAAGTTACCTATGTTAGCGAGCTGGTGACCCAACAGTCTGGAGTATGCTAAATGGCTTTTAATCAAAACTATTATTTAACTTGGGAGAACGGCGAATTAGTCACCGCTGATACTATGTCGGCATTTAGTGATGGTGTAGCTGCTCAGGTATTAGCTCTGACTAACGGAATATTGCCCGTGATTTTAAGTGGTGGTATTGTTAGTATTAGCGGTAATGCAGCAAATGTTACTGAAGGATACTATAGAGTTGCTAATCAAACTTCTGGCGAATTAGAAATACCTGGTTATTTTTATGCACCAGCCGTAGCCAATTTGACGGTCAATAATGCTCAGTATATCGTTGCTAGAATTAGCATAACTACCATTTCACAATACACCACAGTCGTTAGTGGCTCTGTACTGGTGGTAGATACTCCAACGGCTCAAGATGTGATTTTGTATTCGTCAAATGATAATGGTGCTGGCATTACCACAATATCACGAGCTAATGATTTGCAATTGATTATTCCAGCGATTAATAAAAGCAATCAGCTAATTGTAAATAATGCAACTGCTACATCGCTACAAATTGGCATGAATAACCAGCAGACATTGATTTTAGCAATTGCACAGGGTGCTACAGTAACACTGCCTAATGCTACAAATGGAGTGTATTCAATAATCAATAGCTCAAATGCCACTATTTACCTAGTACCTAGTGGTGGTTATACCATCTTTGGCAAAACCCAATATTTAATAACACCAGGTAGTAGCATGGAGTTAAGCCCAATTAATGTCAATAAATGCTGGGTGTTCCTATAATCGCAAGGAGTAAACATGAGCTTTTTAAATAATCCAGATATCCAAGATGATGGACAAGGTAATGTAAATATACAAAAGCCCGATGGTAATGCTGCTAACTTGAATATTACAGGAACAACCACTGGTGCATGGTTTAGCTTCAACAATATGCAAAATAATGGCAATATGACCGTTGTATTTCAAAATAAAGATGGCAAAACTCCTGTTAGTATTGTTGTTACTGGAGCAGCACAGATTTCTCAAACTCTGACTGTGTCTAGCAACTTTACCGCAAATGGAGCTAGTAACCTTAATGGCGCAACTGTAGTAAATGCAGCAGGAAACAGCCTACCATTTCAGGCTATCGGTGCAGGCGGACAGTTTTGGTTTTATTCCAGCGGTGGGCAAAATAATGGTGCAGTAATTCGTGGACAACAAAATCAATTCGGGATTGTGTTTACAGGTACTGATCGGGTAAGAATCGAGGGAGTTGGCGGTGATAACCGAGCAGCAACATTACAAGATATTGCAAATGTAACGTTTATGCAAAATCCAGGTCTTATGAATGGTGAATTAGCAACTGGTTTTAATGGGTAGGTAATTATGGCGGGTTCAATTGGTAAAATAGCAATTTATTCGGTAAGTTTCCAACGCTTTGGTAAAACTTGCTATGCCTTATCAAAGGCAATGTGGGGTGATGCCAGAGCAGATGGCGGATATTCTCTACCTCAATATGATGCATTGATAAACGGATTTGTTAACTACAATGCTGGGATTGGTTGCACCTATGGCTTCATGATACCATCAAACATTAGTTTTTACACCAATGGTGGTAACTTTGATATTGGGGTGTATGGTGGTAATCAGTTATGTCGTATAACTGGTGGTGCAACTGGTTTATTTAGTTACAATAATACATGGAATCAGGGAACATTATCCTCAACTCAAAAAGCATTAGCTCAAGAAAAATATTACCTTGATATTTACAATACTATGCAAAATGAGTATAAAAACTTCAAATACCTAATTCACGATGACGATAAGTTACAAAGATACTTTGTGGTATCTGATGATGGTACTGGCAACCTAATTGTTAAAAAACTAGATTTACTCAGAAAAACTGATGAGAATTATTTAACCTATACTAACTTCAATTTACTTGCGTTGATTGATTATGCCACGAAAAATTACCCGATGCTAGATAAGCAAATAAATGAATTGCAAGAAATTGTGATGAACAACCAGAAAATTAGCGTTATTGATGCTAACCAGATTATTTATGACAATGATGTCTTCACTCAAAACTATTTGGCAAAGCAGTAAATAATTGCGGAATATTGCAAATTTTGCACTTTATTGATTAGTAGATAAGGTATAATGGCGTTGCCATAAGTTGCTAAGCCTCTTAACAATGCTCAACCCAGCGACTTTTTTAGCTTATGCAAACTAGGTATTCTATATACAAAATCTAATCCAACAATTCACATCAAAATGATAAATGATCCTAAATATGGTATAATTATGGCAGTAAAAATTGTTTTGAGGTCAAGTAGAAAATAAAATGTTTAATGAGTTTAAAGTAACCCAAATTGCAGCTTTCTTCCTTCAAAAAGAAGGCGGGGAGATGTTTCTTTTGAAACTGATGAAGTTGCTATATTTATCAGAGAGGGAGTCTTTTGCTCGTTTTGAATGTTCAATTTCTGGGGATAAATTTTACTCTCTTCCACACGGACCAGTTCTATCCAGAACTAAAGAGTTAATGGATGGAGAGCAAAAATCTAGTCCAAATGGTTGGAGTAGTTGGATTACTGATAAAGCCAATCATAAACTTGGATTAAAAAAGAATAAATTAAATATTTCAATTGATAAATTTACTGAATTAAGCTCTTCTGATTTAGAGGTTATGGAGCATATTTGGGATAAATATGGGCATATGAATCAATGGCAAATCCGTGATTACACCCATAAACATTGTCCAGAGTGGAAAGACCCGAATGGTTCAGCATTACCAATTACTACTGAGGACTTATTGGTTGCCGTTGGTAAAGATAAGGAACAAATTGCGCTTATTCAAGAAAGAATCAAAGAAGAAGAGTACTTGGATTCTATGTTTGGACACTAACAGATGTTCATTCCATTTAAAAAAGCAACTTTATTAATACCATCTTCGCCTGATAATTTAAGAGACGTCAAACATTTATTTATAATTCTAACAAATCCTCCTAGCTCTGAAAAACAAGCAAAAGTTTTGCTTGTTAACGTGTCTACAGTCTACAACAATCATGTGTTTGATGATGCCTGTATTATTGAAACGGGTGAACATCCTTTTATAAAACGGCGAAGTTTTATTCATTACCGCTATGCTAGGATTGAAGAAGCAAGCATGCTAATTAAAAAAGTAAAAAGTGGTGAATTTATTGCTCATGAGTCTATGAGTGATAGTTTGTATACAAAAATCATAAATGGATTATTCAAATCAAAATTTATAGCGACTAAGTTTCAAGAATTTTATAATCAATATAAATCTTGACAACGTACGTTTCGGGTTAATGTGTGAGATGATGCGTTATAAATTCTGATGGTGAATAAAATCACTTTGCCCCAAACCTGCCCCAAATTTTTTGAAAATATAAAAATAATTAGTGTTATTAGGGGGTTGCGTTGCTCGATGTGGTAATTCAAATCCAGCCCCCGCAACCATTTAATATCAATGGTTTCCACCAATTTAGAAATCTCAGTAACCTGTTTTTTGTACGGCACTAAATTTATTCCACCACTAGCAATATATTTATATTTATCTATAGTACTTACAGAAATACTATATATTTCAGCATATTCTTTTTTGCCAATAGTTGGACGTTTATACTTTTCCCATAGCATCTGGTATCTTAATTTAATTTTTTCATTAATCATAATTTATCCTCTCAATAATAAATAAATGTTAGAAATAATAAAAAAGCAGCATATACACATGTTGTTTGATTGTGTTAATTGTAAATATTCTTCTCATGGGTTTGCCTCCCACCCATCGCGCATAAATTTTGAATATTAAATTGTTAAAGAACCTACATTCCGCACAAAATTTTTAACTTTTAGAATTATTATCTAAATCTGGTATATCTGTAAAATTAAATGATATTGTGTTTATAGAAACAATGTTAGGTTTAGTTTTTATACATATATTGTCACCAATCTCAGCAGATACGGTCCCCCCCTAACTAATTTAAACTATTTTGCATGTTTAGGACTTGGTACCCATAGCTAGATTCTAAAGTGAAAGGAAACTCCTGAATGAGTAATTCAGGTTGTTATAT
>CAZJFO010000072.1:0-7493 GCA_964545465.1 uncultured Neisseria sp. | reverse complement strand
AATAATGTTATTAGAAAAATACTTATTGATGCCCAAGCAAATGTAGACTCTGCAAGAAACTCTGGTAATGGATCGTACTGGTATGTACTTAGCTGAGGTAATGCTAATAATATAACAATATTTAGGGCAATTAGCCAATGATGTTTATGTGGCATTTTATTTCCTTGGGAGTGAGTTTTTGAAGTAATAGAAAATACATATTAAATTTATAAGTGATTATTGTACCATAAGCATAATATATGATACAATGAGTCCTGAGGTTTTGTGATATTTACTTAAGTGTAGTATAGGTGTAAATGGGTTTAGCTTTTTTATTGGGTTTTTTTGCAGATGAAAAGATTGTTAATTGCTTGTGTAAGTGTAGCTATTGTCTCTTGCGCTAAAAAAGAGACCCCAAAAGTAGCAGATAAACACGTAGATGCTATGGTAACTAAAGCATATGATGTGCCTTATGTATTTGATTATCCAGCAATGGTTCAAGGCGTTATTGATTACCCAGTTATTCCCCGAATTAGTGGTGCAATCTTTAAGCAATATTATACTGAGGGTACGTATGTAAAAAAAGATACCGTCCTTTATGAAATTGACCCGCGGCCGTATGAGTTTAATTTAAAAACTTATGAAGGTAATTTAGTAAGAGACCAAGCAGCACTTGATAACTACAAGCTAATTTATGAACGTTATAAAAGATTATACAAAGTTAATGCAGTGTCATTACAAGATGTAGAAACAGCTGATATTAATTACAAAGCTGGGGTTGGTAATGTTGAGACTGATATAGCAAACATAAACCAACAAAAATTAAATCTAGAATACTGTAAGGTTAGAGCACCTGCTGGTGGATATATAGCAGAACGTCAGGTAACTGTTGGTGATATGGTAAGTGCGTTTCAAACTGTACTTAATCAGATAAATTCGGTTAATGATATGTATATATTATTCTCTATGCCTGAAAATGATCGCTTAAATATTGAGCAAGGTACTATTGATGGTAAAATGGCAGTTCCAAAAGGATATAAGTTTAGGACTGATTTACAACTAGCTGATGGGACTATGATAAAAAATGAAGGCTATGTTGAATTTGCTGATACGCGTATTAGTTTGCAAAATGGTGTTTGGAATTTGCGGGCTTATGTAGATAATGTTTCATTAAAGCATAAATTATTATCGGGGCAGTTTATCCATATTTATTTAAATGGTGCAATATACAAAAATGCTCATGCTGTGCCGCAAGTTGCTGTATTCCGTGATGATACTGGGCCATTTGTTTATGAGGTTGATAGTCAAAATAAAATATTTAAAAAACGTGTAGTAACTGGTAAAATGGTTGGCGATCTATGGATCATGGATAGCGGACTTACCGATGGTGAAAAAGTTGTGGTTAATGGTGGCTTAAAAGTCAACGTTGGCGATAAGGTTGTTATTGACTCCATTAGTGATCAAGGTATAGCTAAAATAACCAAATAAAAATATAATAAGCTAAGGTTTAAATATGTTTTCCCGATTTTTTATCTTAAGACCGGTTTTGTCAATAGTTATCTCAATTGTGATTGTGATAGCCGGGCTAGTTTCAATGTATGCAGCACCCATAGAGCAATACCCAAATATTGTTCCGCCGTGTTTGAATATATCAATAAACTTCCCAGGTGCTGATTCAGAGACTATGGCTAATGCAGTTGCAGCACCAATAGAAGATCAAATGTCAGGTGTTCCAGGTATGATCTACATGCAATCAACAAGTGCTAATGGAAGTAGCTCTGTATCTTTAAATGTTTATTTTCAAGTTGGAACTGATTTAAAATCAGTAGAAGCAGATGCTCTAAACCGGATTAATACTGCAGTACCTCAATTACCTACTCAAGTACAAGCTCAAGGTGTTGTAATGCGTATGAAAAATCCTGATTTGTTCTTAGTGATTCCTTTTTATTCTGAAGATGGCAATCCTGATTTACTCTATATTAGTAACTATGTTCAACGCTACGTATATCCAATTTTGCTACAAATTCCAGGAATTGGGGTTATTTCTATTCTAGGGCAACGTCAGTTTGCTATGCGTGCTTGGCTTGATCCAAATAAAATGTCTTATTATGGAGTTGGTGTAGCTGATATCCAAAACGCTATTAATGACCAAAACTGGCCATGGGCAATTGGTATGAATGCCATGGAACCGATGATAGGTTTAGATCAAAAATATAACTATATGATTAATTCTCCAGGTTATATGACTGATGAGTCGCAGTTTCAAAATATTGTCTTAAAATCTACGGAGAGTAACGCTCAAGTAGTTAGGCTTAAAGATGTAGCACGAGTAACACTAGATGCACAATCATATAGTACTTATTTTGAACCGTTTTCACGTAACTCAAAAACTGGGGAAATGCAACAGCATAATGCTGTCGGTATTGCTATTTATCTTGTACCAGGTGCTAACCAGATTTTAGTTAAACATAATGTTAATGCTGCACTTGAGGCGATAAGTAAGCATTTACCTGATGGCATAAAATACTACTACCATTATGATTCTTCAAAATTTGTACTCTTATCAATTCAAGCGGTAATTCAAACACTATTTATAGCATTTGTATTGGTATTTATGGTTGTTATGCTATTTATGCAAAACCTTAAAGGTACTATTATCCCTGTTCTTGCAATACCTGTAGCAATTATTGGTACTTTTGCAGGAACTTATGCACTTGGGTTTTCAATTAATACGCTAACGCTATTTGGGATGGTGTTAGCTATTGGTATTGTTGTTGATGATGCAATTGTGGTGTTAGAAAATGTCGAACGGCTAATGTCGGAAGAAGGGCTAAGCTCGGTTGATGCAGCAATTAAATGTATGGTTGAGGTAGCATCTCCAGTAATAGCAGTAGTTGCTGTATTAAATGCCGTGTTTGTGCCGGTTGCTTTTTTAGGGGGCTTTAGTGGCGTACTTATGAAACAATTTGCAGTTACAATTGCGGTATCAACTCTACTCTCTGGTATAGTAGCTCTAACTTTGACACCGACACTTTGTGCTTTAATGCTTAAAAGCTCCAAATACGGCGGTGATAAAACGTTGCCAAAATTCAAGCCATTGGCATTATTACAGATGTTTTTTGATAAATTTAATATTTATTTCGAAAAAATTCTTAATCAATATATGAAGGTGGTAACACTTATTATTGATAACTCCAAAATTGCATTTTTAATTTGGTTTGGTGTGGTAATAGCTGTTATAGTATCATTTATTCATATCCCAACTGGACTAGTACCTCTTGAGGATATGGGGTATTATTATAACACCCAGCATGTAAACAACGCAGGTTCTATGGCATATAATTTACAACAAGCAGAGTCAGTATCGCGTCAAGTATTAAAGTTACCAGCAATTAATCGTGTTGCAATTTTGGGTGGTATCGATATTGTTGATAATGGTGCAACTAAGACTAATACTTCGACTTTAAGTATTATTCTCGATGATTATAGTAAACGCCCAGCTAAAGACGGTACGGTTGACGATATGATTGCAGCAACTAATAAGTTTGATGTAGAAAATAAAAATATTACTGGTTTCTCATTCAATCAACCTCCAATTCGTGGGATGAGTACTACCGGTGGTGTTACTTTCTATCTTCAAGCAAATTTACCTCTAACAGTTGAACAAATATATGCTGATTCGGTAAAATTAACTCAGTATATGCAAAAGAATTATCCGGCAGTAGCTGCAGCAGAACAGTTTTATAATATTGCTACTCCAGAAATGGATGTGAAAATTGATCCAGCAAAAGTATATCTTTATGGTTTAACTTATGCTCAAGTATTTAATACGTTACAATCAGTTTTTGGAACTTATTATATAAATTATTTCACCAAATGGGAGGATTTATGGTGGGTGATTTTACAAGGGGATTATAAGTTTAGAAATACTCCGGAAATGTTAAATACTACATATATTAAAAACTCAGCTGGTAAGATAATTCCAGCAGGTAGTGTTGCAACACTACAATATAGAAATAGTGCTGAAGTTGTTACGAGGCTTAACGATTTTCTAGCAAGTCAAATAGTAGTTAATCCAGCTAAGGGGTACACCTCTGGTGAAATTATGAATATAATTTATGAGGCAGTGCCGAAAGTGCTGGGTAAAACTTATACAATTAGTTGGTTTGGTCCGTCATATCAGCAGGCTATTGCTGGAAATACTGCAGTTATTGCCTTTGGTTTGGGTATAATAATGGTATTCCTGATTTTAGCAGCACTTTATGAGCTATGGGCATTACCTTTAGCTATTATGATGGCGTTGCCATTTGCGCTACTTGGTGCTGGAGTTACATTATTGATATTTAATAAAGCAAATGATATCTATTTTCAAGTAAGTATGTTGACACTTATTGGTTTATCTGCCAAAAATGCAATCTTAATAACTGAGTTTGCAATTGATGGAGTACGTGGTGAAGGTCTTACATATCGTGAGGCAGCACTTCATGCAGCAAAGGTTAGGTTTAGACCTATTATTATGACGTCAATTGCCTTCATCTTGGGAGCTGTACCGCTTGTTACAGCAACTGGGGCTGGAGCTAATTCACAACATTCAGTAGGTCTTGGCATTATCGGGGGTATGATAGGTTCAACTTGTATTGCGACTTTATTTGTACCAATGTTTTTTATTACGGTGATGAATTTTTCCAAAAAAGAATCACCTAAGAAGGAGTAAAATTATGAACAAAAAAATGCTTTTAGCTGGTATGCTAGCGGGCTCAGTTTTTAGTGGATATGCTAAAGATACGTCATCTAGCTTTAGTTTGCCAGCAGGAACCACTCTTACTGAGTCAGTTGTTGATCTTTGTTGGGCAAATCGTGAGAATGAGGATAATCAAAAAATAATTGCGGAGTATTTAATTACTAAACCTAAGGTGCCAAAAGATTATGCTACATCTTGGAAAACAGCACGTTTAGTGTCGTTTATTGGTAATTTTGGGGTTGGGCAGAAACGTTTTGTAGACACTCGTGCTGGAGTTGATTTGTTTGATTATGGTGCAAAAGCAGGTTTGCAAGCTCAAGCCTTGAACCCTAATGCAGTTGAAGGGTATTTGTGGTATGCAGTTGATTTAGGTAGTTATGGCCTAGCTAAAGGTGTTTTAGCAGCTGCTTCAGGTGCAAAACCAGGGATGGCAGCATTAGAAAAAGCCCAGAAGATTAATCCTGCATATGAAGGTTATGCAAGTGAGCGGATTCTTGGGCGTTATTATCAAGAATTACCTAGGATGTTTGGTGGTGATATGAAAAAAGCGGAGTCTCTTATACTGCATTCTGCTGAGGCTGCTCCAAATTACAGAAATAATTGGGTATTCTTGGGGCAATATTATATAGCAGCAGGGAAGTATGAAAGTGCTAACGTAGCTTGTAAAAAGGTACTTGAGCTACCTGAAACAGAAGGTAAATATGAAGAGAAGAGATTTACTGAAGAAGATAAAGCTTGCCTTAAAAAAGCACATACTTAAAAAGGAATTATATTATTAAAATCGTAGCCTATCAGTTTAACCCAAGTGTTGGTGCCTTAGCCACCAACACTGATAGGCTTATTTCTGCAATTCATACCGCCAAAGCTAATGGTGCAGATTTATTTGTCACCTCCGAGCTAAGTATCTGTGGTTATCCACCTGAAGACTTACTTTATAGAAATATTTTTTATACTGAGTGCTTTAAAATGCTCGAATGTTTTAAACGCATTCATGGTATAACAATGCTAATTGGTTGTCCTTATAATGAAAATGGATTAATTTATAATAGTGTATTTGCAATATTAGATGGTGAGATTATAGGGCGTTACGATAAACAATGTCTGCCTAATTATGGCGTTTTTGATGAAAAACGCTATTTTACCCCAGGAACTAAACCACTTATTTTACAAATTCAAAATACTAAGGTTGGCGTGATTATCTGTGAGGATATGTGGCATAAATCACCATCTTTACTATATAAAGATGTTGATTTATTATGTGTGCTAAACGCTTCTCCATTTGAGCGAAATAAACATCATGAACGATTGATTTTAGCCGCCCAAAGAGTAGAGGATATTGGCATACCACTTATATATGTCAATCAAAATGGGGGTCAAGATGAGCTTATTTTTGATGGGGCATCTTTTGCGATAAATCCAAATGGTGCTATAGCAATGCAGTTGCCTGCATTTGAAGAAAAACTATCTTATCTTGAGTATAATGGTACTAATTTATCATCAGGTGAAATTGTAAATTATCCTAATGATATTGAAAGTATCTATCAGGCTTTAGTGCTTGGGGTTAGCGACTATATTAACAAAAATGGTTTTGAAGGTGTCGTGCTTGGTTTATCAGGTGGGATTGATTCGGCACTAACCTTGGCAATAGCAGTTGATGCTTTGGGGCATGATAGGGTGATGGCAATAATGATGCCATCTAAGTATACAGCAGATATTAGTATCGATGATTCAAGAGAGATGGTTAAGAGGCTGCAAGTACGCTATGAAGAGATAGTGATTAGCCCAGTTTTTGAACAGTTTCAAAATTCATTGCAAGGTATTTTTAGTGGTTATAAGTCAGATACGACTGAGGAGAACTTACAAGCTAGAATTCGTGGAACATTACTTATGGCTGTTTCTAATAAATTAGGGTTTTTAGTATTAACTACGGGTAATAAATCTGAAATGACTACAGGTTATGCGACATTATATGGTGATATGGCTGGTGGCTATGCAGTATTAAAAGATGTTCTTAAGACCGATGTATATCGTTTAAGTAACTATCGAAATTCTATTTCTGAAGTTATTCCAAAGAGAATTATTACAAGAGCACCTTCTGCAGAGTTACGTGAAAACCAGACAGATCAAGACGCATTACCGGATTATGCTACTTTGGATGCGATAATTCATAAAATGGTTGAATGCGGAGTTTCGAGTAGAGATATAGTTATATCTGGATTTGAAGAATCTACCGTAAGCAAGGTTGCAAACCTATTAAAAGTAAATGAATACAAGAGACGTCAAGCTGCAATTGGGCCTAAGGTAAGTAAGGTATCATATTCCAAAGATTGGCGATATCCAATAACTAACAAATTTAAATTTTAGGAGGCTATTATGTTTAAAGTAAATTCATATGCAGCATATGGAGCAACAGATGATTTAAAGCCTTTTGTGTTTGAACGGCGTGATATTGGAGTAAATGATGTTCAAATTGAAATCAAATATGCAGGTGTTTGTCATAGTGATATCCATCAAGTTCGTAGTGATTGGGGGCCATCTATGTATCCTATGGTTCCAGGGCATGAAATTGTGGGGCTTGTTGTAAGTATAGGTTCTGATGTTACCAAACATAAAGTTGGTGATTTAGTTGGTGTTGGTTGCTTGGTTGATTCATGCCAGACTTGTAATCACTGTAAAATTGATTTAGAGCAGTTTTGTGATAATGGTGCTACTTGGACTTATGGATCTCCTGATAAAAAACATGGTGGAGTAACTTATGGTGGTTACTCACAAG
>CAZJFO010000071.1:0-8008 GCA_964545465.1 uncultured Neisseria sp. | reverse complement strand
TGGACTATGAAGTAAGCAATACTTTAGATACAGATTTTTGCATTAGATGTTTAGAGCGATGTATTGACAAAGATGGTGTTCCAGCAATATTTAACACCGACCAAGGAGTTCAATATACAAGCGATGCAGCAGCAACCATAAAGGAGGCTGCTTAATTAAATAATTATTTCTGTGAAGTGATTAAAGTTGGTATTGACAACGTGGCTCATCATAGTCCGTCATAGTGTAAGCGTAAAATTTCTAATAATTTCTTCATGCTGATACTTCTTAAAAACATTAAATTTTCTTCAAAAAATGCATTTATGAAGGTTTTATTATAATAGTTTATAAGGGCTTGATTTGATCATGATTATTACAATTTCCCCGCCCATTATTAAATTTCTTCAAAAATGGGGTAAGTTAAATAATTTTACTCGGGGAACTTAAATAATTTTGGGTGGGGAACTTAAATAATAATCACTGGGGTAATCTCATAATAATACGCACTGTCCGGAATTTTCATTATCATCACTAGTGGTAATTATTGGTGCAGTATAACTGCGTATATTCCAAGGTAAGAGCTTTTCATAGTCTTCAACAGTTTTGCAGTGTGGGATAGCCTTTAATAATGCTATACAGTAATTATAGGGATCTAGCCCGTGCTGTTTTGCGGTTCTGATTAACCCTAACCCATGGGGAACCAAATCTTAAACTGTTCAAAGAATTCCAATACTGCATCATAAATTAAATGATCATCGCCAGCACTAACGTTTCTTATATATGTACCTTCAGTTTCTATCAGAGTTGGCAATGTTTGATTACTAATTTTTCCTCCATACAACATTAAATCCAGGCATATTCTTATGGTTCTCAACAAAAAAGTTCCAGTTTTTTAATTTATTTGCAATTACACCTATACCAATTTCACCGAAGGGGAATTTATCATATAACCTTGCATCTTTCAGAATCCACCGCTACTTCTAAAACATACCTTCTTAGGGATTTCATATGTATGAAGTGTAATTTGATCCATATTTAAACCTTATTCATGGCACTGGTTTTAAATTTATTGATGATAACCAACCACAAAAGTCAGTACGTATTAGCTATGTAAGCATCTGAATGGTATTTATATTATTCTATTAAATATTCTATTTAAAAGTTATTATTAAAAAATATTAATTACCGAAATATAATAGCACCTTGTGACAAATTGACATCACAGAAATAAGGTTGAATAAAATTGTTTTTTATAGGATTATTTAAAATTGAAATCAATGAGAAAAAATATAATTAGCGTATGTTTGCTAGGATTTTCTACGGCATATGCGAATAACTTACCAAATTTAAGCGAATCACAGATATTAGCAAATTATGATGGTGTAGTTGGTGATGCACCAAAACAAGAGACAATTTTAAATGCTGGAGCGTCTATTGAGTTCACTCCCAATGCTAACCAATATTATGCTTATTTTGCTCAGGTCTTAAGTAATGGCATATACTATGAAGGCAGGTTATATGCCAGTAATAATTATCTTTCAAGTCTTCCATTAGTTACTGTTCCAGTCTCTGGAGTATCTAATCCTTGGGGATATGGAGTAACCGTTAAATTAGGTTATAACTTTCATATTTCTGAAGATGCTGAAATTACACCTTATCTTAGGATGAATGCATACGAGAATATGGGGTTGGTGTATGCGGATAATCTTGGAGACAATATTAATTCACGAACATACTCATACTTTATTGGAAGCAAACTTGCCTTTAGAGCGACACCTAAACTCACACCATATGTCGACATATTTGGTGGATATCAGACAAATAGTTTACAAGCGGCACTTCCTAGTGGACCAATAAAAATCCAATCAATTAATGCAAATGTAAACCAATGGGCTGTAACTTATGAGATTGGCATGGCAGGTAAATTGAGTGAACATATATCGATTATACCTTATTTGCAGTATATAACTCAGCAAAACCAACTGGATCAAAATGCTTTAAATACAATTAATCAAGGTGGTTTAGGTCTTAATCCGCTAACCGTAACTCAGCAAGCGTATGGCTTAAAATTAAATGTGGCTTGGTGATGGCAATGCAAAAACATATATTTTGTTATCTATTGATGGTTTTGGGTCTATCTGCATGCATTGCTGGTGGTAGTGGTGGTAATAATATTAATCTACATCAATGCTCGCCAGCTACTTTGGGTGGGGAATGTTTAACTACTCTGGATAATTTGATACCTGGTCAGTCCAATGTTGGTGAATATGTTATTAACATGAAAAAAGATGGTACTTTAGCTAAATTTATTAAGAAATGTAATGATGGTGAACTTGATCATGATTTGTTCAAGCGTGGGTCTGATTATGCTAATCCTGATGATGGTGGTCAAACTGGAATTTCTGCTCCACAAGGAATTGCTGGTGTAGTAGCACCTGACGGTAAAATCATGCTATTTAATGGCCATCATCATACCTATGCATTATATAAATTAGCCGAGCTAGTAGAAAATGGAGATAAGAGTATTGATAAGGAAAAATGTAACTATTCTGATAAGCGTGTTTATGTGCATATTAGTGATAATTATTATAATTCTAGGTTTACACAAGATCTTCCATTGAGTGATGCATATAAATACATGATTGATCGTTTGATTTTTGAGAGAAGGGTATGGTTAAAAGATGTAGATTATCAACAAATATCTTTTGAAAGTTTGCCCCGAAATTTTCTGGCAATGGGCAATGATAGGTATCGTAGTTTAATTAAATTAATTCAGGAGCATAGGTGTAATAAGGGTAAGAAGAAAAATCCAGAAATTAAATGGCAGCAGCTAATAGATGGTGATAGTATTGAACCATTTGTTGAATTTACTTGGGGTGAAAAACTGCGTGCTATGAAAATTAAGGAATTAGGTTATGATCCATACCAACTGCTGCCTTATGATTATGACCCTAATACTAAAACATGCAAAACTAAAACTAAAAAAGGGGTATGTACAGATTTGGCTGAAGAGTTAACAGTTGAAGCGTATAATTATATTAATAAGCATTATGCTGACTTTAAAGGTTTTCCTGGCTACAACTACAAGGCACAATCTGAAGCTTTTAGTTGTGAAAAAGAATAATAATACAGAAGTGGCAACATGGTGCCACTTCAAGTATTAAGTGTTTAATTTGCGGTAGATTCATTTAGTTTGCAGATAAATTATCCTAAGAACATAGTTGAGCATATACAATCATCTTAAAATTTAAAATCTCAATCTTTACTCTATTGTAGTTTCAGTATAAAATTGTTATTAAATGAACATGTTTGATGTGGTTTTTAAAAACTTGCAAATGAGAATCATTATCATTTATAATAACATACTCATATATAAAAAATATGTAATTAAGTAGATAAATTAGGGTGGTATTCATTGTGGTATGTAAATTATTACAGCGATTAATAAATAACTTGTGTTACAATGTAACGCTCAAAGGGTTTTAAGCGTTTTAAGGGTTGGTATGTTAAGAAAAAAATTGGCGTGTATTTTGGGTTTTACATGTCTTACAATTACGTATGTTTTTGCAGATGATGCTGATTTAAGCTCTCATGGTGCTGAAGCAGAAGCCGAAGCAACACCAGCAGCAGCAAGTTATATTTCATCTACTGGCTACACTCAAAACCCATATGTTGGAATGAGTAGTGGCGGTGGAACTTTTAATGCACAAGAAAGTCAAATAGAGCTACAAAGTTTAGTTAGCAAATGGTTTAATAATGGAACTTGGAATGTATTTGGAGCTGCCAACTATGTTGATGTAAATGGAGCTAATAATTATAGTTATGCAACAAATATTTTTGCTCAAACTGGGCAGGTAGCAGGATTTTCTTTTGGAACTTTTATAACAATTGCTAATCCTTTTTTAGGTGGGATTAATCCATCTAATCCAGAAAATCAAGATCAAGGCTCACCGATTAATGAACAAATTACGCCACAAGAGTTATTTGCTGAATATCAGTATAAAAATATCCTACAGGTTGATGCTGGGTGGATTGGTGTTAGTAATAGCCCATGGCTTACTTATTATCAAAATAATGCATTAAATCTTGTTACTTACCAAGGTGTTATGGCAAATATTCATCCAGGTGGTGGGTGGCTATTAACTGTTTTGGCTCTAAATGGAATGCAAAGACTTGGGCAGACTGGATTTTCAAATCAAACATTCTATAACTATAATCAGTATTATAATGCTACAGGTATAGAAGAAGTTGGTGGTGCTGGAAGCCCTGGTACAGCTGCATTAGGTGCAGAGTGGTCAACTCCATCAAATGATGTTAATCTTAGATTATGGGGCTATCAATTTGTTAATTATGCTAATTTAGCTTATGTTGATTCTAATATAAAACTTCCCATAAATAAAGATTTAGATTTTACTTTATCAGTTCAGGGTGGAATAGAGGGTGGCAACGGTGGTGATAATAATGTTTTCACTCAAGCGGGCTTAGGAAACGTAAATAGTAACTTCATTGGTGTACAACTTGGTTTAAATTATGATATATTCAAGATAGAAGGTGCATATAATAACATTTGGGGCGGTCAAGACGCCTACTTGGGTGGAGTGATAGTTTCACCAGATACATACGGTCTTCAAACTGATCCATTATATACCCAAGGCTGGGTAATGGGGATGGTTGAGCTATCAGGTGGTAATGCTTATAAAATAGCCCCAACGCTCAATTTACTTGATGGTAATTTACAGATTGGCCCAAGTTATGAATATTTTGCAGCTAATAGTGTACCCGCAGTTGCTGAATATGATCTTCAAATAGTTTATAATATCCCTCAAGTAAAAGGTTTGACTATATTTGGTGGCTATGGCTATTTGTCATATGATAATTCAAACTCACAAGAAAATGAGCCAAATAGCTATCAATGGCAGGCTATGATTAGCTATTTATACTAATTTTTTCAATAATTTGATGGGCAATTACATGTTTATTTGCCCTTTTTGTTGTAGTTATATTTAACGCTTTATCAATAATAGTTACTTCGTTATCTTCATGTCCAAAAACTTTATTGTTACTAACATTATTAGCTACTATTAAATCAAGGTTTTTAGTTTTTATTTTTTTAACTGCATATTCAAGAACATTATTCGTTTCAGCCGCAAATCCGACTACAAATAAATTTGGATTTTTTTCTTTAATAGTTGCTATGATATCTGGGTTTTTAATTAAATTAAGACTTAATGTAGCTTGTTTTTTTAGTTTTTGAAGAGAATAATCATCAACCATATAATCACAAACTGCTGCACAACCAATAAATATATCTACGTTATTTATATTGTCTAAACACGCATTTAACATTTCATTACTTGATTTAACTTGTATAAATTTAGTTATATTATTTGGTGTTTCTAGATTAGTAATTCCAGATACTAAGCATACATTAGCTCCATGACAAGCTAGGGCACGAGCTAGGGCATATCCCATTTTTCCTGAAGAGTGATTTGATATATAGCGAACTGGATCAATGGCTTCCATTGTTGCTCCGGATGTTATCATAACGTTCTTACCGATAAGTAATTGCGTATCACAAAGTATAGTATGGGTAATATTTTCCATGATTTCAGTAGGGGAAATCATTCTCCCGTCTCCAATATCGCCACAAGCCTGTAATCCACTGTCTGGTCCCCAGAGTTTATAACCCAGCTCTTGGAGCTTTTTAATATTAGATTGAGTGATTTTATTGTGCCACATGTGTTTATTCATAGCAGGAACTAAAACAACAGGTTTTAGGGTTGCAAGAATAGTTGAAGTTAATAGATTGTCAGCAAATCCGCCAGCGATTTTAGCTAGGGTGTTAGCACTTAAAGGAGCGATGATTATTAAATCTGGCCAACGAGCAAGGTTGATATGAGATAAGGCATCCTTAGCAGTATATTCGTCACCATGAAATACCTCAGCATCAAACGAAGCTAGGGAAATAGGCGTTACAAAATTAAGGGCATCTTTAGTTATAATTACTTTAACACTATGAGCAGATTTCTTGAGTAAATGACATAGTTCAATAGTTTTATATGCAGCAATACTGCCAGTAATTCCAATTAGTATATTAGCCAATGGTGTTTTCCGTTTTAGGGTTAAATGGTTGTATTATATTGTCGATAAGCCTTGTATTACCGATAAAAATTGCAGTAGCGATTATAATGTTGCTGTTAATGATATTAATTGGTTGCAGAGTATTATAATCTACAATTTCTAAATAATCAGCTTTTACATTAGGGGTTTTGCTAATTAAGCTAAGACCTTTAGTAATCAAAGTGTTTGTATCAGTTTCTCCTTTTTTTATTAGATTTACTATATGTTGTAGCACATTTGGTACTATTAGTGCGTCTAATTCATCTGGTTTTGATAAGTATTTATTACGAGAACTAAGTGCCAAACCGTTACTGTTTCTATGTGTAGGGCAAGAAATAATCTCAATATTTATATTTAATTCACTAACCATGTTTTGAATTATACGTAGCTGCTGAATGTCTTTTTGCCCAAAGAATGCTTTATTAGGGTTTACTATGTTAAATAACTTGGCTACAATTGTACAAACGCCATCAAAGTGACCCTGCCGTTTACTTCCACATAAGTGATTGCCAAGTGAATCTACATTAATGATTGTCTTTGGTGGATAACCATTTGCATAAATTTCGTGAGTGCTTGGAGCAAATATAACGTCTACACCATTATTCTCACATAGCTTAGTATCACGAGCAATGTCTCTAGGGTATTTGCTAAGATCTTCATTTACATTAAATTGAAGAGGGTTTACAAAGATACTCACTACTACCAGATCGGTATTTTGTTTGGCAGTTTTTACTAAAGACATATGCCCATCATGAAGGTAACCCATTGTAGGAACAAATCCAATGGACTTATTACCTTGTTGTTTATGCCATTTACGCATGGCATTAATAGTATTGATAACTAACACATCTAAACCTTTAATTTAACCAAGTTGAATTTTGGGGGTTGTTACATCTTGTTTATAACTTTTTAGGGCATTTGTTAGATATTCATAAGCATTAGCATATTGGGTTACAAACTTTGGTTTATTATTTGGGTTAAATCCAAGTAGATCATAAAAAACAAGTACTTGACCATCACATCCATTACCAGCCCCAATACCTATAGTTGGAATCTTAATTTCTGAAGTAATTTTTTCAGCTAATTCATGAGGTATGCACTCAAGTACTATCGCTGTTACCCCAATTTCATTTAATTTATTTGCAAAGTCAATGATTTTATTAGCTTCGCTAATGGTTTTACCTTGTATTTTGAATCCCCCAAAAACATTTACAGATTGTGGGGTTAAGCCTATATGAGCAATTACTGGAATTTGTGCATCAATTAATGCTTTTACATGAGCTAGGGTAGTAATACTATTAATTTCAACTTTTACAGCATTACAGTTAGTAGCTTTAATAATTTTACCTGCATTCTTAATGGTTTTTGCTTTAGTAGAGTGATAACTAAGAAATGGCATATCAACTATAATAAAAGAATTTGGAGCTCCATTTTTAACCGCTTTGGCGTGATAAATCATATCATCAATGGTAACTGAAATAGTGTTCTCATTTCCGGCAAATACCATACCTAAAGAGTCACCAACCAAGATAATATCAATAGCTGCTTCGGTAACTATTTTAGCAGAAAAATAATCATATGCAGTTACCATTGATATTTTTTTATTATTTTGTTTATAAGTCTGGAAATCATTTAATTTGAACATTGGTGTCTATCCTAATAATTAGTGGAAATGCTTATTGAGAGTGAAATACGAATTAGTATGAAAACCATGCCTTATTATTATGTTAATTTCCATATAATCGTTTGATACACTCAAATGTAGCGTTCTTTTTTAAATAGAATTTAAATATTATTTAAGCTGTTATTATAACCTATATATTTGATATCCATGGTGGGTTTTTATCACATCATACGTGGATTCAAGCATCAAAAGAAACTGACCTTTTAAAATTTTTAGATCTATTAG
>CAZJFO010000070.1:3855-8069 GCA_964545465.1 uncultured Neisseria sp. | reverse complement strand
CCAGATGTCTCACATTTATTGATTGTTTTGTTTGTTAAAGAACTTTTTTTCTTCTAGACTTTCTTTGAAGCCAGAACAGTATTATGACATAACCAGGTACAAATGTCAAAATATTTTTATGGATATTTTGTAAAAAGGGCTAAAATCTTGTAAATAAAAAATAATTTAACAACGTTTTCAGCATGTTAGAACATTAAATTATTTACTGAGTAATTTCAGCAATTACTCCATTGCCTGATTGAATAATCACTCTTTTACCGTCAGACCATGGATATGCAATTCCACCTGTAAAGAAAGAGCTTTTCATAGCAACCATTTTGCCATCATTACGGCTAAACAAATATATCTCACCACCTTTATCTACGATTACGATATTATTGTTTAAAAACACTGGAACACTTAAAGAACGATACTGTAAAACATCATTGCTCCATATCTTATTTCCATTATTTTTGTCATATGCATAAAGCACTCCATCTTGGCTAATACTATATACATTTTGCTCGTCAACTAAAACACCATAGCTAGTACTAAAACTGTTTGCCCATATTTTGCTACTATTCATTGCATCAATACAAGTTATTTTACCATTATAAGTTGCAACACAAATTTGATTGCCATTTAGAACAGGCCTAACTGAGACATCATTGATTTTATCTAAATCAGTTGCACCTGATGGAAGGGCAACGTAATTTTCCCAAATTGGTACTCCAGTATTTAGATTAATCAATGAAATTCTACCACTTGGCTGACCTACTATTACAACGTCCTTACCAATTATCTGAAAAGTATTGTAAACTCGAAGCGTTATAGAAGGTATAGACTTCTGATAAACCCAAAGTAAACTACCATTTGATGCATTATAAGCTAGAACCTCTGAGTCATTAGTTCGAACAACGACTATCCCATTACTTAACTGTGGAGCTTCAACCGAGATAGTTGGTAATTCAGCTTGCCAATTAATCTTTCTCGCCACTTTATCAATTGACAATAAATACCCATCTACTGTAGTTACAAAAATTGAATTTGAAGATACTGCAGTGCCACTACTAAATTTACGCTTAGAGTGAAAGTGACTAATAACAGTACCATCGCTCTGATCAATTCGAAATATATTTCCATCTCTATCTGCTGTGAATATTGTACCATTATCAAGTGTAGGTACAAAACTACCTGCGGGGCTTGTACTTAAAACATCAAGCAACCATTTTACATTTAATTCTTCTAAATTAGTAATATCAGGCACTGGCTTTGGCATTGGATCATTATTAGTTGAGCAAGCAACCAAAGCTAGTGAAATTAGAAGCACATAAAAAAACTTCAATCAATTATTACCTAAAACATCCAAACGCATTTGAATACCTTGTGACATACTTAAGTCTTGACCTACTTTCTTCAAGGCTTCCTTGTAAGCATCACGCGCTTTAGTCTGGTTACCTTGTGCAACATATAAATCACCACGCTTAGAATAGTACAATGGATCAAATGCTGGGTCATGTTTTTCAAGTAGTAATTTAATTGCTTTATCGTATTTCTTTTCATCGATAAAAACATCAGCCAATCTTAATCTAGCAATATCAATCATACCAACATCTTTAGAATTAGCTAGAACCCAATTTAATGACTTTGCAGTTTGGTTTAAGTCTTTTTTGTCCCAAAACATTTTTGCTGATAATAGACTTGCCATTGTAGCATATTCAGTTAAAGGATAATCCTTCTGTAATTCTGTGCTTACATCTAGCACCCTGTTAATATCTTTAGAGTTATACGCACTAGTAAAAGCATCATAAACTACAGCGGCATGAGCAGCACGGTTTGAATTACGCCAACTCCACCAAGTGCTTACCCCATATGCAATTAAACCAAGAACCACCAAACTGACAACATACCTCCTAGCTTTTTGCCAAAAAAACTGTAAGTTATTAATTTGTTCTTGTTCATGTAAATCAAATTTTGACATATTATTTTCCAATCTTTATTTATATTTTACGTAAAAAGTTAACTAAATCTTCTATAGCAACTGACTCTTGAGTCTGTTTATCCATCAATTTTACCATGACTTGATTGTTTGATACTTCAGTTTCTCCTATAACCACAGTAAACTTACATTTTAAAACATCAGCTTTTTTTAACTGCGATTTAAAACTACTTACTCCAAAGCCCTGCACCACGGACAAACCTTCACCACGAAGAGTGGCTGCAATTTTAAATGCTAATACTTGAGTTTCAGCACCTGAGGTAGCAATAAATATATCAGGAAAAACTCTACCTGGAACAATATTAAGAGCTTCAAGTTCAAGTAATATACGTTCAATACCAATAGCAAAACCTATTGCATGATTATCTTTACCACTTAACTCTTTAACTAATGGATCATAACGCCCACCAGCTGCGACAGTGCCTTGAGCCCCAAGGTTTGAGCTAATCCACTCAAATACTGACAAATTATAATAATCCAAACCACGAACCAAGCGAGGGTTTTCGATATATTCAACACTTAAACTAGTTAAATACGTTTTCCACAAGGTATAATGCTCTAGGGAGTCATTACCTAAATAATCAATTAACATTGGTGCTTTGGTAACTAATTCCTGCATAGCCGGATTTTTGGTATCTAAAATCCTAAGCGGGTTTTTGTATAAACGCCTAGTTGCATCATCATCAAGTAGATTAATATTTTGTTCAAAATACTTTATAAGACTGGCTCGATGCAGGGATCTTTCTTCAAGATTACCAAGGCAGTTTATATGTAACTGAAGATTATGAATCCCTAATCGCTGCCATAAATCTCTAAGCATAAGTATAATTTCACTATCTATATCAGGCCCTTTAAATCCAAGAGCTTCAACACCTAACTGATGAAATTGACGATAGCGACCTTTTTGCGGGCGTTCATGACGAAACATCGGACCAATATACCATAGTTTTTGTGTTTTATTATATAGTAGCTCATGTTGAATTACTGAACGAAGAGTTCCAGCGGTTCCCTCTGGACGCAAAGTCAAGCTATCATCATTTAAATTATCGGTAAAAGTATACATTTCTTTTTCAACAATGTCTGTTACCTCCCCAATAGAGCGTACGAATAACCTAGTATCTTCAACTATTGGAGTTCTGATATTTTCATAACCATAGCTAAACAGCCATTTACGTAATTCCTCCTCCAGCCATAACCATGAATACGAATGTTCAGGTAATATATCATTCATACCTTTAACTGAATTAATTTTTTGTATAGTCATTTTCACCTGTTTTCATAATTTTTATTTATCCATTTTTGGTAGTCACCACTTTGCACATGCTCTACCCAATCCCTATTATCAAGAAACCATTGAACCGTTTTCCTAATTCCACTATCAAAGTCTTCTAATGGTGTCCACCCAAGATCTCGCATAATTTTAGAAGGATCCATAGCATAACGATAGTCATGCCCTTGTCTATCAGACACAAATGTTATTAAATCATAATATTTCTTGCCATCAACTCGTGGCTTAAGTTCATCAAGAATCCTACAAATAGTATTCACAACCTGAATATTGTTTCTTTCATTATGGCCACCAATACAATAACTCTCGCCAATAACTCCACGTTCAAATGCTAATAATAAACCACGGGCATGATCATCAACATATAACCAATCACGAATATTTTTACCATCCCCATAAACAGGTAATGGCTTTAACTGTAGTGCATTATTGATAATCAGTGGAATTAATTTCTCAGGAAAATGATATGGCCCATAATTATTGGTGCAGTTGGTAATCACAATCGGAAGGTTATAAGTATGAAACCATGCCTTAACCAATAAGTCACTACTTGCCTTGCTAGATGAATAGGGGGATCTTGGATCGTACGAAGTTGATTCACTAAAGTATCCTATTTCTCCTAAAGTTCCGAATACTTCATCGGTAGATACATGAACAAATTTAAAAAACCTTTTATCAGATAGCCTGTCATAATAAGCTCTAGAAGATTCTAACATATTATAAGTACCAATAATATTAGTTTGGATAAACTCATTTGGCCCAGTAATTGATCTATCAACATGAGACTCTGCTGCTAAATGAATAACACCACAAGGTTTATATTTAGTAAAGAGCCAATTAATCTTCTCAAAATCACAAATATCAGCTTGTACAAAACTATAATTAGAGCTATTCTCTATAGATTTTAAAGATTCTAAATTACCAGCATAAGTAAGTTTATCAATATTT
>CAZJFO010000070.1:0-3811 GCA_964545465.1 uncultured Neisseria sp. | reverse complement strand
CGAACCAATAAAACCTGCCCCACCAGTAACAAACAAGCATTTACTCATTCAAATTCACCTTATAAATATCACAAAACCATTTTACGCAAATACTCAGCATAGGTACTTTTACCTATAGTTTTAAGCATTTCTTTTATACTATCTAAACGCTTAGATACCACATTAGTTGCTGGATACAAACGAGTTCCAGTGCCACCTGCCAAAATAATTCCTTTATATTTCATAAATAAATTCAACCTTAATAATATTAATATGCACCACTTCTTTTAAGAACCACTTGAATCGTTTTTAACAAAATCACAAAATCGTACCACAGTGACCAATTCTTAATATAACACACATCTAATCGCACCCTATTAGTATAATCTACATCGTTCCTGCCACTAATTTGCCATAATCCAGTAATACCTGGAGATACTAGCTTATAATAATAAAAGTCGTCTTTATATTTGCTTATTTCAGCTTCAACAATGGGACGAGGCCCAACCAAACTCATATCACCAAGTAGCACATTGAATAATTGAGGCAATTCATCCAAGCTACTTTTACGAAGTAATTTACCAATTGGTGTTACTCTCGGATCATTTTTAAGTTTGAAGTCCTTGCCCCACTCAACTCTTGCTTTTTCATTATTGGCCAATAATTCTGTTAAAATTTCCTGACTATTATTGTACATAGTTTTAAATTTAAGGCAATAAAAAAAGCTGCCATTTTTACCTATTCTTTTATGCCGAAATAGTACACTATTTTTAGTACTAATAATTATAAAAACACTAATTAATGCCAAAAATGGGGACAATAGCATTATAGCAATTGATGCACATATTATATCAGCAACCCTCTTAATCACACGATTTAAGCGCCTACCAAGATTGTTTTGTAGCCTTAAAAATAGTTGTTCGTCACCAAAAAAATGCTCTACCTCTGCTCCATATAAAGGCAAGCCACTAATATCAGGTACAATAGATACAAAGGTATAATGACTTTGTAGCAGATTAATTTGTCTTATATGAGTTACTATTTCATTACTATTTAATGCTACCACAATCTCAGTATCAGAATTGATTAATGAATAATTTAATATACTTTCATAACTTATAACAGGAATATTAAGATGAGTTTTTGAATGTTGATCTACATCAAAGGATATTAAACCAATTATTCTATAACCCAATAACTTATTGTTAGATAATAAGTTTACCGCATTCACCGCGGTTTTACCAGTACCTATTATATATACATCCCTAGACCATAATCCTAAACCGCATAAAAGATATTTGGTTAAATAGCGAAATACCGGTAAAACAAATAATAATCCAATCCAAAATAGGATATTAAACCCTTTAATAACATGGTGAGAAATTAAAAAACCAAATCCCATATGAAGGATTGCAAAAATAAAAACTGTCTTAGCAATTAAACCTATTTCTTCCCAAGTTGGACGTCTTTTGACATATTGCTCTTGATACCAAAAAACAACAATTACAATCAGTCCACCAAATTTTGCAATACCAACTGACTTAATGGTTATATGTTCAATACTTGGAGTAACTATTTCTAATAACTCACGTGCCAAAATGAAGCATAGCATTAGTGAGAAAATATCTGATAAAATCAAACAAAAACGTTGAATCAAAACTTTACTTTGCATTAGTCATCTTTTCATTGATATAATTAGTTATCTTGTTTCTAAAGATTTCAGGTGTAAAAAGCTTAGCGTTATTAATACAATCTTTTGAAATAAAACTATTTTTTTCAAACATATCTATGGCTAAATTTAAGCTCTCTACAGTTTGTTCGTCAAAGAACAATCCAGTTCTATTATTACCATCAACTATTACGCTTTCGGTAACACCTCCCTTACTGTATGCTATAACAGGTGCTCCATACGCCTGTGCCTCTACAGGTAAAATACCAAAGTCTTCTTCTGCTGCAAAAACAAACGCCTTAGCACGGCGAAGATAATCAACTAATACCGCATCACTTTGAAAGCCCAAAACCTGAATATTATCTACATTTCGGGCTTGATGCATAATATTTTTAAGCATTGGTCCAGAGCCTATCACGACTAATTTACGGTTTGGATTTTTTATGAATGCTTCAACTATAATATCAATTTTTTTATATACTACCATTCTAGAAACAGTTACATAAAAATCCTCGCGTTTGTATTCTAAATCATTTATAGTTGTAGCAACTGGTGGGTATATTACATCAGCTTCACGACGATATACTTTCCATATTCTCCTTGCAATATATTTAGAATTTGCAATAAAAAAATCAACCCCATTACTGGTGCGTAAATCCCAAATACGGATTTTATGTAGTATTAACCTTGTAATCCAAGATTTTATTCCAGTTGTTAAGTTACTACCTTTTAAATATTGATGCTGTAAATCCCAAGCATACCTCATTGGCGTATGACAATAGCAAATATGTAATTGATCAGGGCCTGTAATAACACCCTTAGCAATAGAATGAGAACTTGAAATAACTAGATCATATTTAGATAAATCAAACTGCTCTACAGCTAATGTCATTAAGGGTAAATACGCACGGTATTTAGTTTTTGCAAAAGGAAGTTTTTGTATGAATGATGTTGTTACTTTTTTGTTATGGATAATACCACGATCTGCATTAGGTAAAAAATCCACCAAACTGTATACATCAGCTTCGGGATAACACTGTAAAAGCTGCTCGAGAACCTTCTCAGCACCACCTACAGTCACTAACCAATCTGTTACTATTGCAATTTTATACATTATTTTATCTATCATCTTAATATTTAGTACCCGCAATTATATCATTTGTAATTAATTCACATTAGATAGTATTTAAAAGTTAGGTATTCATTTTTAGTCACTATTATTTATTCTCAAACCATTTTTTTTATAAATTAAAATAATTAGATCTTTACAGTCAATTAACCTCTGTATTGGATTGCCATTTATTTCATACATTTTGCTCTCATTTAAGTAGTATGCCGGCAATTTATCTCCTGGGTTAGTATTTATTATTGCAAAATCATAGTTTGATTTTATTTTTATTGGCTCAAGAGCTTCAAAGGCTTTCAAAGTAACACCATTTACTGCATATATTTTTAGATTATTCTTCGATAGCGAAGAATAGAATCTTGCATCCCAATAATTAGCTATCCCATTATGCACATCAAAATGTTTTAATGATTGATCAACACATGCAACATTTGCAGGATAATACTCTTTTAATGAAAATTTTGCTTGCTTAATTTTAAAGAAAGGAATAAATGCCAATAGGATAAATAATGCAACAAGTTGATTTGCCTTTAAAAAACGACATAATAATGGTACTATTATGATAATCGATAGAAATAATACATTTAAATTATACCTAACTTCAAAACCTAAGTTTTGAGCAAAAAATTGGGCGGAAAAGATAATAACTGCACTTATACAATAGAAAGTTAAAATAAATTTTAATACATGTGATGATTTTGAAGTTTTTATAATTGAAATTAAAGCTATTAATACTGCTATCCAGAGGATTATAAATATTATTGATATTAGCCATAATGCTTTTATAAAAACCACCGCAAGAAAAACCTGTTTCATAATAGCGGCTAATTTGAATTGAACTAAGTGAACCCCACCTCTTGAATTAATATGGAAACAGCTTAAGATAAAAATACCAATAAAGCAACCAATCAATGACCAAGAGATTGAAATACAAGGCCATTTTATTTTTCTCTCTTCAACAACATATACCGCTATAAGAGAAATTATACCATTTTTACTATTTAAGTTTTCAGATATACACACCTGCAAGTCTCCCG
>CAZJFO010000069.1:0-8206 GCA_964545465.1 uncultured Neisseria sp. | reverse complement strand
GGTATAGCAAACTTAATTGATATGGAGATATGTGTTGATTGATGCTTTTAGTTTTATCAGTCAACTTATTCACTCAACAAAGCTATTTAAATAAAAAACCCCAGCTGATGCTGGGGTTTTTTATTTAGCGTTTGGCACGACTTACTAGAGGCTTGCGTCTTTCGTCACTATTAATAGTGCGAAGAATAATCTCAGCTTCATCAAAAGGAACTGATATAAACGAAAAATTGTCCATAATTCGAATATCTTGTACCTTACGTGCTGGAGTTTTACATTCATTGAATAATAATTCTAATAGCTTCTTCGGAGTGTAGCCATCTCTTTTGCCAAGAGCGATAAACAAACGTGATTGATCACTATTAGTGAAGCGCTCACTTCCTCTATCATCGTTGCGATCATTGCGCTTCTCACCAGACTTCTCAGGGCTTGTGTACTGGAAGTAGTTTTGTGGTAGAAACTCGTCACCATAAGCATGGCGTAAAATGGCAGCGGTTACAACTTCAGGGATCTTGTCAGATAAGAGCGTCTTAGCAATTTCAAGATATTCATTGAAATCATTTTCTTGAATAATCTCATTAACAAAAGCTTCAAGTGTTTCCTTTTTGGCTGCTATTACCTCTTTGATAGTAGGTGCATCCTGACGTTTGATGTTGGTTTTAGTCATTCTTTGAATACGAGTTAGTTGATATGCATCTTTTTTGGTGATAAATGTAATAGCGATACCTTTATTGCCAGCACGACCAGTACGACCAATACGATGCACGTAAGATTCAGCTTCTGCAGGGATAGAGTAGTTTATAACGTGAGTTAAATTGCTAACATCAATACCACGAGCCGCCACATCTGTAGCAACTAATATATTTAGTTGCTTACTCTTAAATGCTGCCAGGGTTTTGTTTCTAAGCGCTTGTGTAATATCACCATGTATAGCCTCAGCTAGATATCCACGAGCTTTAAGTCGAGAGGTAATATCATCAGTCTCGTGTTTGGTGCGGGCAAACACAATGCCGTAGAATTCACGTTCAAAATCAAGTACGCGGCATAGGGTGTCAAACTTTTCTGATTCACGAAGCTCAAAATAAATTTGCTCGGTTAAATCGGCCGTCATATCTTTGTTTTCAACTTTTAGGATTTTATAATTACCCATATATTTCTTAGCAATACTAAGAATAGAACTTGGCATTGTTGCAGAAAAGAATAACATCCTTTGTTCTTTGTTGGTTTGCTTTAAGATTTCTTCAATAGCATCTACAAAACCCATATTTAGCATTTCATCTGCTTCATCTAGGACAAAATATTCAAGATTTTTTAGATTTAGAACCTTACGTTCTAGTAAATCAATAATACGCCCAGGAGTACCAACTATAATGTCAGCTCCACGTTTAATGTTTTTGATTTGTTGATCAATTGATTGACCACCATATACAGGATATACCTTTAAATTTGACTTACCAATTAATGAATACATTTCATCAGATACTTGATTAGCTAATTCACGTGTTGGAGTTAAAATCAGAGCTTTAGTGGAACCGTTTTCTGAGACGATTGTTTCGATAATAGGAATCGAAAATGCCGCTGTTTTTCCAGTGCCTGTTTGGGCTTGGCCAATAATATTTGATTTTTCTTTAAGAAACTCAGGGATTACCAGAGCTTGGATTTTACTAGGTTCTTCAAAACCTTTTTTATTTAGTGCTTCGATCATTGCTAAACTTATTCCAAGCTCAGCAAAAGTAATTTTTGACATGTTTATAACCTTTAAAAAGTATGTAATTATAACACAAAACCAATAGGTTATGTAGATCTATTACTGTAGCAGTTAAAATAATGTTACAATAGCTGCAGTATTTAACAAAAGGTAATAGCAATGAAACACAGCGAAGTGGTGATTGTAGGAGGTGGTCCCATTGGGTTATTCACTTCATTGTTGCTCATGAAAAAAGGTATATCTTCTACCGTATTAGATGAAGGAAATGCAAGTCATAATGATGGTAGGGTTCTAGCTCTTTCTTATGCCAGTGTCTATATGCTAAAAGAGTTAAATGTGTGGTCTAATGAATGTGCCACTGAGATTAATAGGGTACATATATCACATAGTGGGCTTGGTGTTAGTAATATCCTAGCTACTGATGTCAACTTATCATCTTTAGGCTATACCATTAAATATTCAGATATTCGAGCTAGATTATTGGATGAGATAAAAAAGTATTCAGAAATTACTCTCCTTGATTGTAAGGTCAATAAAGTTACTTCTAGCAAAGATTTTGCTACTATTGAGTTTACAGGTGTAGAGGGAGAAAGTTGTTGTACTACTGATTTGGCGATTCTAGCTGAGGGCGGTAAGATTAAAATTGATGGAATTAAGTATAAAGATTTTGATTATCAAAAAAATGCTATTACTGCAGAAATTATTGCAGATAAAACACATGATAATATAGCGTATGAACGTTTTGATAACAATGGTGCAAGTGTGTTTTTACCTCATGGCAAAAACTTTGTTTTAGTATGGTCGCTGCCCCAAAATGAAGCACATGAGATTGTTCAAAATAATAACCTAATTGATAAACTAAACCAATTATCATTTATGAGACGCTTTGGAAGACTTAAGCTAGCAGGTAGGGTTTATTCATTCCCTCTTAGATTACAAGTGGCTAGAAGTAGGGTCATAAATAAAATAGTTCTGATCGGTAATTCAGCACAAACACTACATCCAGTATCAGCACAAGGTATGAATTTGGCGTTTAGAGATGCACAAACTTTATGTGAATTAATTGCAGATCAGCAATTTAATAAAACCTTTAGTTATGATAAGTTGCGCCAGAAAGATGCAGGTATTGTTATAAACTTCACTCATGCCTTAGCCAGGTTTTTAGAGTATGATAACCAAGTAATAAATCATATTCGTGGAGCTGGTCTAATAACACTTAGTAACATAAAGCCGCTGCAAAATATAATTGCTAATAGTTTGATTTTTGGAAATTAATTAATGAAGTTTGATATTATTGTAGTTGGTGGTGGGTTGGTTGGTTACGGTTTTGCGCTTGATTTAGCTCAAAAAAAACCAAATTTAACTATAGCGGTTCTTGAGCATAGGGAGTACTTAGCACCAGAATTAAGTAAACTTGATAGTAGGATATACGCTATTTCACCTGATAATATTAGCTATTTAGAATCTTTGAATTTAGAAATAGACCTATCCCGTGTTGGAACCATAAAAAAGATGGATATATTTGGGGATCAAAATGGTAATATTATCTTTAATAATAAGGTTGCGAAGCAGTTATTTCTTGCAAAAACCATTGAATATAATAACCTCCAAAATAGCTTGTATCTAAAACTTAAAACAATTTCAAATATTAAACTTATTTATGATGATTTAAAAGAAATTGTATATAAGGACAATGATATTATATTAATAGGATCTAAAGAAGCTTATGCTTCTAGACTTGTAGTTGGGGCTGATGGTGCTGATTCTTTTATTAGAAAGAGTTCCCAGCTTGAAATTGAAGAGTTAAATTATCAAGAGCATGGAGTGGTTGCTAATTTTGAGTGTCAATATTACCATAATAACACTGCGTATCAATGGTTTAGTGATCGTGGTGTGTTGGCGTATCTTCCTTTGCCAAATAAGCAGATTTCGATAGTTTGGGCAACAAAAGAATACCAAAAACTAACTAGCTTAAATGCCGAAGACTTCACTCTCGAAGTTGAAGCTATGGGACTTAATAAATTAGGTAACCTAAAATTAATTACTAAACCACAAGTATTTCCACTTCGTTTATATATGCTAAAAAAGATTTATGCTAATAAAATAGCATTAATCGGAGATGCTGCACATACGGTTCATCCACTAGCAGGTCAGGGGGTGAATTTGGGTTTTACTGATGCCAGGGTTTTAGCTGAAATTCTTAGTGAGTGTCAATCGTATCAAGTTGGTGATAGTGCTATTTTAAGTAAGTATAATGATCTAAGAGTTTGCAAAATTAGATTGATGCAATTAACTTGCCATGCCTTATACTGCTTGTTCAAGTTTAATAGCCCACTTCTTAAACGAGTTCGAAATAGGGGGCTTAATTTTGTCAATTTAATTTCTTTCGTAAAAAAATACTTGATAAATGAAACTTAGGTGTATTAAAATAGTAGGCTTTTTAACAGTTTTTATAGTATAGGATATATAAATCAATGAAAAAAATTAAATTAATTTCTGGCTTACTAGGGGTATTAGTAAGTGGTGCTATCATTTCAGGGTGTAATGGTAGTAATTCAGCTAAATCACCAGAACAAATTAAAGCACAATTAATTAAAGAAATTCCCGATATGACTAAGATTGATGATATTAGAAAATCTCAAATTAATGGTTTATATGAAGTTGCGGTTGGGCGTAAGGTGTTTTATACAAGTACCGATGGTAAATATCTTATTTTTGGTAACATTGTTGATGTTGCGACCAAAAAAAGTCTTACTGAAGCACGTACGCAAGAGCTTAGTAAAGTCAAATGGAGTGACCTTCCTCTTGATTTAGCAATTAAAGAAGTAAACGGCACTGGGGAGCGTAAGATAGCCATATTCTCTGACCCTGAATGTCCGTATTGCCAAATCTTTGAAAAACAAGTGGCACCTAACCTAACTAATACAACTATTTATACTTTCTTATTCCCTCTAGCTATGCACAAAAACTCTAAAGCATACTCAGAGGCAATTTGGTGCAGTAAAGATAGAACAAATGTATGGGTTGAATGGATGAGAAATAAAACAGTGTTACCTACAAATACTAGTTGTGATACCTCTGGCTTAGATAAAGTATTTAAAGTTGGTACTGAATTAGTACAGGTTGAGGGAACTCCTACAATTATTTTATCTAATGGTCAAATACTGCCAGGAATGGTGCCTCCTGATCAGTTAATTACTCAAATGGATGCTGCTTCAGGTAATGCTCCTAAAAACGCCTCAGCACCAAAATAATAATTGATGAAAAAATTATTAGCTTTATTATTATTATCTGCTACCATAACCTTTGGTGCAGATAATACTTCACAAGAAATTAAGGCTAGCCTTAAAACTAGCCTACCTGAACTTAATATTGATCAGATAAACCCAACTGCATTAGCTAATGTATATGAAGTTGTATCGGGGCATAAGGTATTTTATGTTGATGCTACTGGGCGTTATGCTTTTTTGGGGAATATGGTTGATTTATCAACGAAACAAAGCTTAACTGAGTCAAGAGTTGAGCTGCTTAGCCGTGTTAACTTTAATCAATTACCATTCAAGTATGCTTTGGTGAGGGTAAATGGTACAGGAGAGCGTAAAATAGCGATTTTTACCGACCCAGATTGTCCATTTTGTCAACGTTTAGAGCAGGAGGTAATTCCTAAATTAACTAATGTTACAGTATATTATTTTCTGTATCCTTTGGCTATTCATGCTAATGCAGAAACCGATTCCAAAAAAATTATTTGTTCTGAAAACCCAGATAAAACCTTCCTTGAGTGGATGGGAAATGGAACTATACTTCCTAAAAGAAGTGATTGTAAAAATGCCTCTAACCTTCAAATAATTAAAGATGTAGGTGCTAAACAAATTGGCATTGAAGCATCTCCAACAATTATCTTACCAGATGGTAAGGTTATGACAGGATTAATACCTGCTGATTATTTAAATCAGTTATTAAATGAAGCAAGCTCTAAAGCTAAAAAAACTACTCCATATAAGGCATTATAAAATGAATATACTTGTGACAGGTGGCAATGGTTATATTGGTTCTCATACTGTTGTTGAGCTAATTAATGTTGGTCATAATGTAATTATTGTCGATAATTTATGCAATTCAAACATTGAAGTCTTAGATAAGATAGAGTTAATCACCAATACTCGTCCACTATTTTATAATTTTGATATTAAAAATAGTTCATTACTGGATGATTTATTTACTAAACATACAATTGACACAGTTATTCATTTTGCAGCGTTAAAAGCGGTTGGTGAGTCAGTGGTTATGCCATTAGAATACTATAAAAATAATATTAGTGGTAGTATCATACTATTTGAAACAATGAAAAAGCATAATGTAAAAAAAATTGTTTTTAGTTCATCAGCAACAGTCTATGGTGATCCAGTATCAGCGCCAATTAAAGAAGATTTTCCATTACAAACTACCAATCCTTATGGGTTTAGTAAATTAGTTATTGAGCAGTTACTTCGTGATATACATAACTCAGATAAAAGTTGGAGTATTGCATTACTTAGGTACTTTAATCCAGTAGGTGCACATAAATCAGGTCTAATTGGTGAAATACCGAATGGAACCCCCAATAATCTTATGCCATATATTGCTCAAGTTGCTATTGGTAAGCGCGATTTTTTGACTATTTTTGGTAGTGATTACAATACACATGATGGTACTGGAGTACGCGATTATATCCACGTGGTTGATTTAGCTATTGGTCATCTACAGGCCTTGGAGTATTTTGAAACTCATGTGAGTGAATTAATTACAGTTAATTTAGGTACTGGGGTTGGCTATTCAGTGCTTGATGTTGTGAATGCCTATCAAAAAGTTAGTGGTCGGAATATTAACTATAAGCTAGCTCCAAGGCGTCATGGTGATATAGCAACTTGCTATGCTAATCCGAGTCTTGCTAATAAACTTCTTGGTTTTAAAACACAATACGGAATCGAGCAAATGTGTTTAGATAGTTGGAACTTTCAAAAAAATCTTTAAACAAGTTTATTTCTTGGGCAGAGCTTATATCCTATAAATGAAACCACGCAGAAGAATAACGAGCTAAGTATAAGGTTAGTACTTGGTTGCCAAGGTAGAACTGATGCGGTAAAAGCTCCTATTCCTCCAGAAAAGTATTGTAAAGAAGTTAATAATCCAATAGCTTGAGCACAGTTGTTGCCGAATTTATCCGTAACTGCAACTTGTATCGTTGGGTTTATAAACGCTGTAGCCATTCGAAGTAAAACAACTCCGCCAGTTATCGCAATCAATGTAATTAAGCCTGTAGATTTAAAAAATAACCCCAGTATTATTATACTTAGACCAACACCTGAAATTATCATTCCGTTTTCGACTAGCTTCCATAATGGCACATTGATACGATTCAACCATAACATAATTCGATTACCTAGTAGGTAAAACCCTGCAATTACAATAAAGATATGTGAATATATGATGCTTGAAACATGGTATTCATTTACATACATATAGCTTGATATCGTTATAAATCCATAGTATGAAGCAAAAACACCACCTATTGTTAAAGCTAGAGTATAAAACAGCGGTGTTTTTAATATAATGTAGTAACTTGCTATATAAGTTCTTAGGTTGAATTGTGACCGAAACAGTTTAGTGTTATCATTAGACTCTTTGATTAATATAAAAGCCCAGATTAGTAATACTCCCTGGATAACTCCAAGAATGCTAAAGCAATAACGCCATTCTAGTAGTTTTATAATCCAAGCTCCAGCTACAGGTGCTATTGCAAGAGATAATGGTAGTGCCGTTACAATAGTTCCGGTTACGCCAATTTGTTCTTCACGACTCATTACATCTTTGACAATTAAGCGTAGTACGATATATATAGAAGCCCCACCAATTGCTTGAAATATACGTAGTATTATAAACATATTTATTGAGTGATTGAGCGATATTAGGATTGATGATAGTGCTTGAATAGCGAGGCAGGGGAGTAATATTTTGCGTCTACCAAACAAATCACTAAGCACACCAATAAATGAAAAGAAAAATGCCTGAGAGTATGTGTAGGCTACAATTGTTGCTGACATAGTGCTTAAGTTAGTATTAAATTCCACCGTCATTTGTGGTAGCCCTGGTACGTATATGTCGGTACATGCTTGTGACATAAAAGCTAACAAGGTCATTAATACAATAAGTTGGCGTTTGTGGTTTTGTAAATACATAATACTCTTTAGATAAATATGAACTAGAATTATAGCACTATAAAGCTATAAACTTGTAACTATACTCCTATTAAATTGATCTTTACTTATATGATTTATGAAAATGTGCCATGTAGCAAGAAGTTTAATGAAAAATGTTTTACCAGAATTCAAGTACGAAACGCAATAAGATGGTAGGGTGCTCTCAGGTGTGAAATGTGTTTCGCACTTCACTTTACAAATTACACATAGATTCATTCAATAATGAAAAGCAACGGTCAAATATGAGCATGATAGTTATCAA
>CAZJFO010000068.1:0-8349 GCA_964545465.1 uncultured Neisseria sp. | reverse complement strand
CTATTGGACGTAATAGTCTTGCGAATAAACAGTGTAATGCTGCATAGCAAGGAATTCCCCGCCTTTAGGCGCGAGGGAGGACGTCAATGAAGTTACTGTCTCAATATATCTTGTATGCTGAGTAAATTTACTATCATTACTATCGGTAATTCTTTACTTTTTGTTTGATTTAATCATGATGAATCTATTATACTATTGTTCTAATGACCATAAATAAGCACCGGAAAGATTTATACCTAGGTAAATTATGAGTACACCTACTTTATTAGTTGAGGATATACTATGATAACTGTATTTTACGATGGCAAATGCGGCGTGTGCAAAAAAGAAATAGAGTATTATATAGGTATTGCCCCTGATGGTTTATTTAATTGGGTTGATATTACGATTAATAAACATGAAATAGAAAATATAGGGATTTTATATGTAGATGCTCTAAAATTACTCCATGCAGTAGATGCTAAGGGAGATATATATAGAGGCGTTGATGCCTTTATTCTAATCTGGAGTAATATACCACGGTGGAAAATATTAGCTAAAATAGTAAATAATTTTTTGATTCGTCCTATAGCTAATATAATGTACAAAGTATTTGCATCTTGGCGATTTAATAGGCTATCTCATTGTAAAAATGCAATAAGCACAGATTGTATTATAAAAAAATAATGGATTGGAATATTGAATATGTCTTTCTTGAAATACGTATAAAATATCAAAGACAATAAATACGTTACTTTTAGTGATGGTTTATTTAAGTACTATCTAGGTTGTGAAAGTATGAAGCTAGAACGTGAAATTAGTTATTATTATCATTTACCATAGTTTAAATTTTTAAAGTTGATCTTATGAATACGAGAAAAAATTTGTATCTTTATTTTACCTATGCTGGAATCATTCCTTTTTTAGTCTGCACATTTCTTTTTATATTTAAAATACAGATGATACCGATTCTTGGAGCTGTACAAAAAATAATAGGAGTATACGGTTTGGTTATCGCATCTTTCATGACAGGGGTTCATTGGGGACAACATTTAGAACGCTCTGATAAGTGGTCAATCTATCTTCCTGTTACAAGTAATATTATTTCTGTATTACTTTGGTTATTATATCTAGCACTTCCTTTCAAGTGGTTATTAATTGCGATTGCCATAAGTTTTACAGTTTTGCTTTATATTGATAAAAAACTTTTTCAGGAAAATCTTATTACTAGAAAATACTTTTACACTCGTTGTATTGTAACAGTGATTGTCCTTCTAGCACTTTTAATATCTGGGATTTATTCATGAATATTGCAATTATTGGAGCAGGTTTATCTGGCTTGACGGTAGCAAACATGATTAAAGACTATGCCAATGTCACTGTATTTGAGAAGTCACGTGGGGTAGGGGGTAGAATGTCCACAAGACGAGGTGGTGGTTTTTATTTTGATCATGGGGCACAATTTTTTACAGCTAAAACTGATGCATTTAAGTCTTTTATAAGCTCTATGGTAGATAAGGGTACCATTAAGAGATGGGATGCACGATTTGTAGAATTTGAGCAGCAAAAAATTGTGAATAGAAGAAATTGGAATGAGCAGGATCCTCACTATGTTGCAGTTAACAGTATGAATGCGATTGTTAAATATTTATCTAAAGGTATTGATGTTCAATTAAATAAGAAAATAGCAGTAATTAAACATAATGGCACGTGGGATCTAATTGACGATCTAGAGAATTATGTGGGATCTTTTGATTGGGTTATTTCTAGTGCACCTGCTGAACAAACATCTGAATTGATGCCTAAATTATTCACATATCATGCTGATATAGTTTCTTCAAAGATGCTAGGCTGCTTTTCTTTAATGCTTGGATTTACTAAGCCATTATTATTAGATTTTGATGCAGCATTAGTTCGTGGGTCTGATATCAGATGGATTTCGGTAAATAGTTCAAAACCAGGAAGAGAGGATGCGTTTTGTCTTGTGGCGCATTCTACGAATAAATGGGCTGAAAACCATTTAGATGAGGATAGGGATAAATTAACAGCATACCTATGCCAAGAGACAAGTGCTATTGTTGGGTATGATGTCAATGTTGCTCAATATAAATCAATACATTGTTGGCGTTATGCTAACATAGAAAAGCAAAATAAACCTCTTATGATTGATGCAAAACAGAAACTAGCAGCATGTGGCGACTGGTGTATTCAAGGGAATGTTGAAGCGGCATATACAAGCGGTATGAATATTGCTGATTATATGCTAAAGATTATAAAATAAGGGGTTTTATAATCTTTAGCTTTTAATGAGCTTTGATTGTTGTAGACTGCTGCCAAGCTAGGAGTTTTTAGGTCTGTATATTTATCCTTTTGGCCTTTGCCTTATGCTAGACATTCCTCCGTCAACAGCAATAATTTGTCCTGTAATCCAATTGTTATCTGGGTTTAATAGGAAGTATGCTAAGTTTGCTACATCTTCAGGTCTACCAATTTTGGAAAGCGGGTTTAAACTTGCACTGAGTTTTCGACTTGCTTCATTGGTAATGAATTGTTTTGCTAGTTTAGTATCTACTAAAGCTGGTGCAATTGCATTAAAGCGTAGGTTTTTATGAGCATAACTTGCAGCTGATGAAATTACCATCCCATTAATAGCAGCCTTACTTGCAGCGATGAGTTCATGGTTAGCTATCCCAACCATTGTTGCGGTAGTTGATATATATAAAATTGAACAATTAGATAATGATTTACCAACTGCTCTATTAATAGCAAAAGATGTTTTAAAGTTACTTTCCATAACATTCTCATAATCCAATTCATTTGTTAAATGAGGTGGTTTGATAAATATTGATCCAGAAAAATTTGCTACTCCCACAATGTTTTTATCTTTGATTGATAATTCTGCAATTAGACTATCAACTACATTAAAATCATTAAACTTGGTTTCAATTTGTTCTATATTTGTTTTATCATAAGAGTGAGTGGAAAATGATCTAGCAATTGCATATATTTTATTGGCTGTAGATAGTTGTTTTATCAAATTAGCAGCAATATCACTGTTTGCACCAAATATAATGTATGAGTTCATAAAATACTCCTGTTTAAAATTGCTAATTATTATTGCGTTAATAAATTATCGTGCAGGAAAAAGGCAGAGTTCTAAATTTACCTATCTGTGATGTCTAACGGCACATTTTTCTGGGGTTTTTATATTTAAGCCAACTCTTATGCCAACTTCAATCCATATTTTAACACTATAATAAGCTATAGAGTTTTAATTGTTAATCTAGAGAGCGGCCTGATTATTACAGCTGACAACCAGAGTAATAACTTTTCGGGATTGTTAGTAGTTGTTATTAATCTTATCTATGGTATAATATTTACTAATAAAATATATTGTAGGTTTATATTATGTTTAATGTAGAGATGCTATCGAGACTTCAGTTTGCTTTTACCATGAGTTTTCATATTATATTTCCATCATTCTCAATTGGTATAGTCACTTTTTTAGTAGTAATGGAAGGTTTATGGCTTAAAACTAAAAACCCTCTTTACTATCAGATAATCAGGTTTTGGACTAAGATATTTGCTTTAACTTTTGGTATGGGGGTTGTAGCGGGTATTGTAATGGAGTTTCAATTAGGAACTAACTGGGCGGGTTTTTCTAAACAGGTAGGTTCAGTTTTAGGCCCTCTATTTATATTTGAGGTATTAAGTGCGTTTTTTATTGAAGCAGGTTTTGTGGGTATACTTATTTTTGGTTGGAATAAAGTAGGTGAAAAGTTACATTATCTAGCTACTATTATGGTTGCATTTGGGGTTTCGTTATCTGCATACTGGATTTTATCAGCGAATTCTTGGATGCAGCATCCTGTAGGTTTTGAAATAGTAAATGGTAAATTTATAGCAACTAACTGGTTAAGTATTATGTTTAATGCATACACTTTTCCAAGGTTTATTCATATGCTATTTTCTGCTTATTTAGCTACATCATTTGTTATTATTAGCATTAGTGCTTATTATCTACTGCGTAATAAGTATATTCAATTTGCTAAGAAATGTTTAAGTTCAGCAATTATAGTGGTTATGTTAATTATACCTTTACAAATCTTCGTTGGTGATATGGCGGGGGTCAATGTTTATGAACAACAACCACTCAAAACTGCAGCAATTGAAGGTGTTTGGGATACCCAAAAAGGAGCTCCGCTATTATTATTCGCACTACCATCAAATAATAAACAAAAAAACCTCTTTGAAATAGGTATTCCTTATGGTGCTTCATTGATTAATACTCATAAATTAGATGGTGAAATTGTGGGGCTTAAATCTGTAGAGCCTAAAGATCAACCAGAGGTTTGGATAGTATTTTATAGTTTTAGAATTATGGCTGGTATCGGTCTACTAATGCTTTTATATGCTCTAACTGCTGTATTTATGTTGGTTACAAATAAACTCTATGAATCCAAGAGATTATTATATATTAGTCAGTTTATGGCACCTATTGGGTTTATAGCAATAGTAACTGGATGGTTTACGGCTGAAGTTGGGCGTCAGCCATGGGCAATATATGATCTAATTAGGACATCAGATGCAGTATCTCATGTATCTACCCACGATGTTATAGTATCGTTTGGTTTGATGATTATTATTTATGGAATAATTTTTGGTTATTTTTACTTTTACTTTTTGGATAAAACAATCAAAAAAGGCCCTGAAGATACAAAAGTATTACAGTCATTTGGGTTTCTTGGTCATGATGCGGAGGATGCAAAATGATATCATATGCTTTTATATGGCTTTTAGTTATTGCTTTTGTAATAATAATGTATATTATCTTAGATGGCTTTACACTTGGCGTTGGTTTATTATTTCCATGGATTAGAAACTCTAAAGATCGTGATACTATGATTTCAACAGTATTACCTGTATGGGATGGTAACGAAACCTGGTTGGTGTTTGCAGGTGCTGCACTATATGCCGGGTTTCCAGATGCTTTTGGTATCTTGATGAGTTCTTTGTATCTCCCGTTTATACTATTAATCGTAGGTCTTTTATTTCGTGGTGTATCATTTGAATTCATACATAAAGCGAATAAAACAGTTCACGTATGGGAGAAATGTTTTTTTGCTGGATCGTTAATGGCGGTAGTAGCACAAGGCTTAATAGTTGGAAGCTACGTACAAGGTTTTATTGTTGATAGCCAAACTCATGATATAGTAGTACCATCTATATTTAACTGGTTTAATATACTTTGTATATTTTCATTAATCGTTGGTTATACTATGCTAGGTTCTGCTCGGTTAATCAAAAAAACCTCAGGGGCATTACAGATACGGTTTTATAAAGTATCATCACTGTTACAATGGGTTTTACTTATAGCAGTATTATTCGTTGGAGCTTCTTCTTCAATTGGAACATTTGACAAGACTAGACTGCATATAAATAATCCCCATTTTATGCTCATGTTTGCAATCGTGGTTGTACTACTAATGATAGCTCACGCCATTGCAATAAAAAATAAGATAGAAAATCTACCTTTTATGGCATTAGTAGGTGTATATATTATTGCTTATATTGGTTTTATTATTAGTGATCTACCATATGTAGTGCCATATCAAATGACATTTATGGAAGCAAAAGTTGATGATGGTGCTTTTGTGCTAATGCTCTATGGTGCAGCAGTTTTACTACCATTGCTGTTGTTTTATACTGCTTATGCATATCGTGTGTTTAGTGGAAAAGTAGATGAAAAAATTCACTACTAAATATAAAAAAATATTATGGTTTATCGGGATATATGTAGCTTCAATTGCTTCTTTGGGTATATTTCATGAGTTTAGTAATTTAATTATTAAAGTTTTAAAATAATATTAGTATGGCTAATAAAAATAGTTTGCGAAAAGTAATTTAATATACCCGTTGAAGGTCTTATTTTACCTAATTTTTAATTTCTTGTGAAATTACTATACTTCGTATAAAAAAGGCAATCTAAACACCGTATATCTATCTTGCAAGCTGCTATCTAAAGCCATCTTTGTTTTTTCATAAAATTGGAGTGCTTTCTTTGCAAAATAATTACATATATGTACTGCCTAATAATCTATTAGAGCCAAATACTGCTATTCTAATTTCTGTACCAGCTTCAAGGTATGAAAATACTCAAGAAATTTTGCAAGCCCGTTATCATCACAACCTTCAATTACTTTAGCAGCTTTTTGCTGCACTAAAATAGGTGCATTCCCCATAGCTACCCCATAATCAAAATCCACTAGCATCGGAATATCATTTTCGCCATCTCCAATTGCCATTACTTTACCAATTTCGTGGCTATTTCCAATAAACTCCAATGCTTTTCTAATTCCAGTCACCTTATTAACTCCTAATGGCATAACTTCCAAGTAGTTACTCCATTTGTAATGCTTTTTTATGAAAAAGCTATTGAACCTTATTTGTCAAAAACTAAAACCCAACAAGAGTCTGATGTTGTTGGACAACAAAACTCAGTTATCATTGCTGGATTTGGTCGCTTTGTGCAGATAGTTGGTCGTCTTATGCTTGCAAATAGGATTGGAACTACCGTCTTGGATATTGATTCCAATCAAGTTGAGGAAGTGCGAAAATTTGGCTTCAAAGTATTTTTCGGGATATAGGAACATATTTTATAGCATTATTTATGCCAAATAAAACATCGCCTCTTTCTGGAATCAAGTGGGTAAGATAAAAATATTCACCATTTCAACATAAATAATTTACAATATAGCCAAGCAAATCATTATAGCAGAAAAGTAATGGAATTAAATCAATTATTTCAGGTAGCCACGGCCATTCACAGAAAACCTAATATAGTAAAAGGTTTTATGGTGTAAATATATACTCATCAACAGTATATAAGGTTAAATATATGTATTTATTAGAATTATTAAAAGAGATGCCCAATACTCGTGGTAAAAAAGGCAGAGAGTTTGAACTTGCTGATATGTTATTTATGGTAATTATAGGTGCTAAGTGTGGCTAAACATCATATCGCAAATTAGAGGATTTTATTGAATTATGTTGTGGAACACAAGAAAGAGTTATATGAAGCAGCAAAGAGCTATTATGCAAATTAAAAAGACAATGGTAGCAAATTTTTTGGGTTTGGATGTTTATAAATATTCATTAATAGCAGATAATGGTTTTCAGGTTGATATACTTAATTATGGCGGAATAATAACAGGTATTTGGACTCCTGATAAAAATGGGATAATTGAGAATATTGTACTTAGCTATGATGATATAAATGAATATATCAATAATACCCCTTATTTTGGTGCTATTGTTGGTCGCTATGCAGGAAGAATTGATGGTGGCAAATTCAGTATTGATGGAGTTGATTATCAAGTTGCTACTAATAATAATGGTAATAGTATACACGGTGGTCTATGTGGCTTGGATAAAAAATTCTTTGATGTAGAAGTTATTTCTGATGGTATTAAGTTATCCTATATAAGTAAAGAACTTGATGAAGGATTTCCAGGGTCAATAGAGTTTGAAATTAGCTATCGAATTACGGGTGACTATACATTAATCATAGATTCTAGTGGAATACCCAGTCAAAAAACACTTATTAATCTAACTAATCATAGTTATTTTAACCTCTCAGGCGGTAAAACTCTTGCTATATATCATCAATTAATGATTAATTCTAATAAATTTTGTGGTGTTGATAATAGATGTTTATTTATTGGTGAAGTATTGGAGGTTGATAATACACCTTTTGATTTTAGAAAATTAAAGTCTATTGATAGAGATATAAATGACATACACCAGCAGTTACATATCGTTGGGGGAGGGTATGACCACCCTTATATCTTAAATGAACATACTGATATAGCTGCTAAATTAGTAGATCGCATAAGCGGTAGAACTCTAGAGGTTAGAACAACATCACCTGCTTTAGTTTTGTATAGTGGCAATTTTTTAGTGCCTGATAAACAAGTAAATGGAGAATATAATTTAGAAAAATATTTTGGAATATGCTTAGAAACCCAAAATATACCTAATGCCATTAATGTAAGCTCTGAATTTAATCAAAGCCTGTATAGCAAGGATTATCCTTTTTCAAGTAAAACAGTCTGGAAGTTTGGAGTTAAAAACCCCAGAGAATCGTTATAAAACCTAAAAAATAAGTAGGAATTTTTAGGATGTTTATGCCATGCCTCATGTAATGTGATCCAATGCTGGTTTAATTTTTAGTGTGTTCTAATCTTTAGGAAGTAAATCCAAGATCTTAGCTTTAGCACTTGGGTTGTGATTAGTAAAGGATTGTGCTACTGTTGATAGTTGTATTATTTTTTAACTCTTATATGTGTTCTATATATCAAGTTTTTTCAT
>CAZJFO010000067.1:5212-8368 GCA_964545465.1 uncultured Neisseria sp. | reverse complement strand
TAGAACTGTTGGTGCTGGCGTTGTTTCTAAAATTATGGCTTAAGGTAGGAATAATTTAACTTCATATAGGTCAATAGCTCAATTGGTAGCGTGTCGGTCTCCAAAACCGAAGGTTGGGGGTTCGAAGCCCTCTTGACCTGCCATTTTTTAAAAGAATTTTATGAGTACACAAGTAAAAGAAACTCCCAGTCATTTATTTGACTATTTAGCTTTAGCTCTTATCGTTGCTGGTATTGGATTGTTTTATTCTTTGCACATTAATATCTGGTTTAAGTGGGCAATCGTACTAGTATCGGTTACAGGTGCTATTGCTACTTTTTTCCTATTATCACCAAAAGGTTTAGAGCTTCACGGGTATATCAAAGACTCTTGGAGAGAACTCGCTAAAGTTGTGTGGCCAACTAGAAAAGAAGCGACCCAATTTACTTGGATTGTAATTCTATTCGTGATTATACTTGCTATATTCTTATGGCTTATTGATAGTTCGCTATCTTGGCTATTTTATAGCGTGATTCTAGGAAGAGGTAACTAAATGAGTTTAGCTTGGTATGTAGTACAAGTTGCTACAAATATGGAAGATAAAGTACAAACAGTAATTATTTCTACTATAAACCAAAAAATTGACGCTCTTAAATCTTTATCTGATACAACCAAAGTGGCAGAACTAAAATCAGCATTTGGTATTGAAGAACACCTTGCAGGAATTGAACTTGAAGAATATCTTAGAACTCATGTGATTTTGGTGCCTAAAGAAAAAGTAGAAGAAATTAAAAACGGTAAGAAGCGTGAGACTGAACGTAAAATATTTCCTGGATATGTATTAGTACGTATGGAATATACCGATGAGAATGGACTTCTTATCAGAAAAACCCCTAAGGTTGCTGGCTTTGTTGGTGTTGCTAAGGACTCTAAACCTGTTCCAATTAGTCAAAAAGAAGTTGACAGTATTTTACGTCAAGTAGAACAATCAAAAGAAAAAGCTAAACATAAAGTTGAGTTTGAAGTTGGTGAAAAAATCCGAGTTATTGATGGGCCATTTGTTGACTTTAACGCTGTTATTGACGAAGTTATCTACAATAAAACTAAGCTACGTGTAAATGTCCAAATCTTTGGGCGTGAGACTTCAGTTGAGCTTGATTTTGGACAAGTGGAAAAAACAGCTTAACTATTCTTAGTTCTTATTCGCCATCCCAGCGCAAGCTGGGATCCATGCCCTAAAATCTAATCTATAATCTTTGCAAATAAATCATAATCATCTGAACTTGTTACTAATACCTTTAATCTATCGCCTACGTTTAGTTTATTCAAACCATTGTTTTTGATATGAACTAAACCATCTATTTCTGGTGCATCATATTTGGAACGAGCCACAATTTTACGTCTATCAACCTCATCAATTACTACCTCAATAGTGCTACCAACCTTAGCTGCTAGTTTTTGACGACTGATTGATAATTGGTGCTGCATAAAACGGTGATAACGCTCTTCTTTGATGTTTTCTGGTACATGATTTTCTATCTCATTAGCTTTTGCACCTTCAACAGGAGAATACTTAAAGCAGCCAACCTTTTCAAGCTGTGCCTCTGTTAAGAAATCAAGTAACATCTGAAAATCTTCCTCAGTCTCCCCAGGAAATCCAACGATAAAGGTGCTTCTAATTGCTAAATCTGGACAAATATCACGCCATGATTTAATTCGTTGTAAAAGATTATCTATCTTACCTGGTCGTTTCATAGCTTTTAAAATCTTAGGACTTGCATGCTGAAATGGAATATCTAAATATGGTAAAATGAGCCCATCTGCCATTAAAGGAATAATCTCATCTACATGTGGATAGGGATATACATAGTGTAATCTCACCCAAACACCTAGTTTACCTAATTCAGTGCATAAATCAAGCATCTTGGTCTTGACAGGTCGACCATTAAAAAACCCCGTACGGTATTTAATATCAACCCCGTAAGCACTCGTGTCTTGAGAGATTACCAAAATCTCTTTGGTACCAGCATTAACAAGCTTCTGCGCTTGGTTTAAAACATCACCTATCGGGTACGAATCAAGTTTGCCACGCATGTCAGGAATAATACAAAAAGTACAGGTATTGTTACAACCCTCAGATATTTTCAGGTAAGTATAATGCTTAGGCGTTAGTTTAATTCCTTGCTCAGGTACTAAATCAACAAAAGGATCGTGAGGTTTTTTAAGATTTTGGTGAACTAAATCCATTACTTCAGAAGTTGCATGAGGACCTGTAACTCCTAATACATTAGGATATTTACTCATAACAACACCATCTTTAGCCCCCAAGCACCCAGTCACAATAACCTTGCCGTTTTCGTTAAGAGCTTCACCAATGGCACATAATGATTCTTCAACTGCAGAATCAATAAACCCACAAGTATTTACAATAACTATATCCGAAAGCGAATAATCATTAGATACTTCATAACCTTCAGCTTTTAATTGAGTCAATATATTTTCTGAATCAACCAACGCTTTAGGACATCCAAGAGATACAAAACCAACTGTTGCCATTACCTAACCTTGCTTTTATCACTATTAAATGGGAATTGCATATAGCTAAATATATTTTCAGTTTGACTTTGGAGCTGCTCCTGCATTTTTAAAAATACATTAGTGCTATTTTCTACATATTCTTTTAGACTCGACTCTATTTGTGGAGTTTGCTGCTGAATAAAATCTTTCCAGAGTTCAACTCCTGAAGACAATTTATCTTTACCATATACATCACGTATTTGCTCATAAAACTGCTTTTGCATCTTACGAAATAGATCAACACCTTGCTCTAAAAATGGACTAACTGAGGGCTGAAATGCCTTGCCATAAAAACGAATAATTTGAAATAGAAAATCATTAGAAAACATCGGTACGCCATTTACTTCTTCTTCAAGAATAATCTGTAAAAGCACACTTCTAGTTACTTCTTTTTCTGTTTTAACATCAATTACTTTTACTAATTCACCATCAACAATAATTTGTTTTATGTCGTCTAAAATAATATAAGTGCTTGTTGCTGTATCATATAATCTACGATTTTGATATTTTTTTACAATTCTGGTTTCAAGTTTTTTTTTCATATAACATATTGTCCTATAGTAATTTTGACCCACTCCAAAACAATTTAAGCGATGCATA
>CAZJFO010000067.1:0-5202 GCA_964545465.1 uncultured Neisseria sp. | reverse complement strand
AACAAACCAAGTTGCAATACAACATAATAGAGTCTCATTGAGCAAGCTATAATATTGTCGTATTATAATACAAATCTGAATTTAACACCTTATTTTATTTATATTAAACCATTCGGGCAACCCGCGTAAGCAATTAATGTTATTCAAAAATAAAAAGTCAGGACTGGGATTTGACAGATGATAATGCATTGTCTATAATATTGGGTGTACTAGTGCAGTAGTGAACCAAGAAAGGGTAGCGCAATGGTAAAATTAGATAATGTGGTGCTTACATATAGTAAGAAAGGTTTATTATATGACAAACTTAATTTACAACTTAAGCCAGGTAATATTTATGGTTTATTGGGCAAGAATGGCTCAGGAAAATCAACCCTTCTAAAATTGATTAGTGGGGCAATATTTCCTGACTCAGGGACTATTGAGGTATTTAATCGTGATAGTACGAAGCGAGATTTAAAAGCACTGCAAGAAATATTTTTGATTACAGAAGAAAATACTAAACACTCCATATCTGGTCTGGAATACATTAAAATTTATTCTAAACTATACCCAAGATTTGATCATGCCAGATTTATAAAAATAGCCAAAGAATTGGAACTTAATTACACCAAAAAGTTATCAGATTTATCTGAAGGAATGTATAAAAAATATTTTATTGCATTTGCGATTGCAACTAATTGTCGTTTACTTTTATTAGATGAACCAACTAACAGTCTAGATATACCCTCCAAAACAGTTTTTAAACAACTCATAGCAAGTGGAATAAATGAAGCGAGTACGATAATTATTTCAACTCATCAGGTACATGATTTGGATAATTTAGTAGACCCAATAATAATAATTGATCAAGGAAAGATTTTACTAAACCAAAGCTTGACCAATATTGAAAATAAAATCACGTTTGGCACAAACCTTCCCAATGTCAATGAACAAAATACGCTTTACTCAATGCCAACAATTAGTGGGACGGCATATGCGCTGATTCGTGATCCAGACTATCAGTATGAAACTAAAGTTGACCTTGAATTGTTATTTAATGCGGTGATTAATAATCAAGAGTTGATTACCAAACTTTTTGGAGCACAAAATGAACTTTAATAATGTCACTACTTTGATTAAACGCGAATATTATGAATTCGACTCAAGCGTAAAATGGCTAACTATTTTTAGTATAATAATACTATCTTTCCTATTTTTTTTTACGGCTATAGTATCACTAAGAATAATAGATTTATTACATGAAACAGTTAGTACTGGTTATGAGATTAAATTAATCCCTTCAGAAATTCGTATACTTACTGCATTTATTTACGGTATCAGCTCCAGCTTTGCAATCTACTCACCCATTGGTATGTTTATTGCCTGTTTTTCCTTTTGGGAGTTGAAACAACCGGCCGAAACTCGTCATTATTTACTTCTACCTGCAAGCGCTGCTGAAAAAGCACTCTCTAAGATTGCATTTTACAGCATTGGTTGGTTACTTTTATTCATTATTACCTGGATAATAGCAGCAAGCATCGTTGCTCTGGTAACTATGGTAATTAGGGGTACATATTATAATATCTGGTATATGTTATTTGCTGGTTTGTGGGCTTTGAAATCTTTAGCATTACGACTTTTTTGTTCTCAGGCTCTTTGTATTTTCGCAAGCCTCTATTTTAGAAAATTAGTATTACTCAAATTAGCTATCTTCTATGTTCTAATTTTATTAACATTAAAGTGGAACATTAAGTTTCAATTGACGACAATTCTTCAAATATTAAGTGAACACAATATAAATATTACATTTTATAAATCAGATGGTTTATCCATCTCTATGGAAATATGTATAACCATAGCCCTATACTTATTAATATGGTTGCGTTTAAGAGAAACTGAAGCAAGATAAATGAAATTTAATCCAACTAAACCAATATTTTTACAGATTTGTGACATTATTCTTGATCAAATCTTGGGAAATACACTCCAAAATGGGGATCGCCTCCTATCGGTTCGTGATATGGGAGAAAATATTCGTGTTAATCCCAATACGGTACAAAGAGCTTATGCTGAACTTCAGCAACATGGAATTATTGAGCAGCAACGTGGAATCGGTTATTTCATTAGCCCGAATAGCAAATTACTTGCCAAAGAGCTCCGTAAAGAAGAATTTACTAAATTTCAGCTTCCACTTCTAGCCCATCAAATGCAAACTCTTGAACTTAGCTGGGATGATCTGCGTGAACTTCAACAAAATCATTTGGGAAAGAAATAAAAACATGAAAAGATATACTAACAAAATATTAATCTTTATTGCAGGGATTGTTATAATCAGCAACATTCTCACAGTAATAGCAAGATATATAAGTATGGGCAATATAACTTAGCAAGCAGCTAAAGAAAATTCAACCATAAGAATCGAGATGGAATCTGAATAAAGTAAGTGCTTCGATTAGTTTTTGGGCTTTAAGAAGTGTTTCATCCTACTCATTCAAGGGATCTGAATCAAGAGTAATGCACCACCCACATTAAAACTAAGACTACTGTATATATTTCTTTACTCAGAGATAAGCAAATTCTGGTAAAATAGCGTTATATTAATAAAACGGAAACCTTATGCTCGAAACTGATATTATATGGCAACAATGCTTGATACTCCTAAAGGAGCAATTTGGAGAGCAAAACTTCAACACCTGGTTTAAGCAGCTTCAAGCACGTTATAAGGATAATAAACTACAAATTATTGCTAATAACCGGCTAGTTCAAGATTTTATTCGTAATAAATACCTCACTCAAATTAGCAATATACTGAATGAACTAACAGGTGGTATTGATATTGAGCTTATTGTAGCTAAAACTTCTGAAATTAAACCCAGCACTACCAAACCTACTCAAATTACACCTAGTAATACAAATAAAACCCATGACAAGGACTTAGTTGAAAACCTGCAACAAGCAACTAAACTAAATCCTAACTATAACTTTGATACTTTAGTACGCGGCAACTCCAACCAACTAGCCTACGCTATAGGCATGCATGTCACCCAAAAACTAGGGCATAAAAATCATAACCCTTTGTTTATATATGGTGGAGTTGGTCTTGGTAAAACCCATCTAATGCAGGCTATTGGTAATGAACAATATAAAAAAAACCCCAAGTCAAAAATCAGATATTTACATGCTAATGACTATATCCAAGATGTAGTAAAAGCATCTATGCGTCAAGGCTTTGATGAATTAAAAAAATACTATAACAGCCTAGATTTACTCCTAATGGATGATATTCAGTTTATTGCGGGTGACAAGACCAAAACTCAAGAAGAATTCTTTTATACATTTAACACTTTGATAGATAAAGGCAAACAAGTTATTATGACTTGTGACACTTATCCTAAAAATATAAATAATCTAAATGAGCGCTTAATCTCAAGATTTGCCTCAGGTCTTACAGTTGAAATCCAACCCCCCGAGCTTGAAATGCGGGTAGCTATTCTAAAGCGTAAAGCTGAACAAAACCGCATCAACCTTGATGACGAAGTGGCGTTTTTTATCGCCCAAAATATCAAAGCCAATGTGCGTGAACTCGAGGGTGCCCTTAACAAAGTAATCTATCAGGCACATTTTTCTGAAAAAGGTATTAGCCTTGCTATTGCTAAAGAAGCACTTATGGATGTTTTTGCTTTAGATAGTAGAACAATCTCAATCGATGATATCCAAAAAATAATTTGTGATTTTTATAAACTAAAAATTTCAGATTTGCTATCAGCAAAACGAACCCAACTAATTGCACGTCCACGCCAAATGGCAATGTCATTATCTAAGGAATTAACCCAGCATAGCCTACCATCTATTGGAAATGCTTTTGGGGGGCGCGATCATACTACAGTAATACACGCCCAAAAAACTATCCAAAACTTGCGTAAAACTGATGAAAAAATAGAACGTGAATATAATTTATTAATTCAAATGCTCAATACATAAGACTTATTCATAAAGGTAGATTAAATATGTTACTTACTATTAGTCGTGATACATTATTAAAACCATTATTACTGGTATCTGGTTTTGTAGAAAAAAAGCAAACTATGCCAATTTTATCAAACGTCTACATCAAAAAAGCTGGGGAAGCGATAACTATCGTATCTAATGACATGGAAATTCAAGCAAGTATTAATATAAACGCCCCTATGAGTGGTGAAGATTTTGTTATCACCCTACCGGCTAAAAAACTCCAAGATATCCTCAAAGTCATGCCTGATACTGAGCTCGTTTTTACTCGTGAAGATGCAAAAATTGCTGTAACATCTGGTGCTACCAAATTTACCCTACAAAGTATGCCTGGAGATCATTACCCATTACTACGAATTCTCGATACCGCAATTTGCAAATTTACAATTCCACAATCAAAACTAAAAGCATTACTTGGTCAAGTTCAATATGCTATGGCTGATAAAGACAGTCGCGTATTTCTAAATGGAATGTTATTCGAAATTAAAGATAATATGCTTCGTCTAGTTGCAACAGATGCTCACCGTCTTGGGTATGCAACTACTGACCTTGCGGAATCTATAAATAACTCTAGCAGCATAATACCACGTAAAACCATTATTGAATTATTTAAACTTTTAGAAGACTCCATTGATGGAATAACTATTACTGTTTACCCTCACCAAGTATCCTTTGAAACTAATGATAAGCAATTAATCACCAAGGTAATCGATGGTAAATACCCTGACTATGAGCGTGTTATACCCTTAGGCAATAACAAACTTTGTTTAGTTAGGCGTGAAGATTTCCTAAGAGCAATCGAGCGTGTTGCAGTAATTGGCATTGACAAACTAAAAACTGTAACTCTTGATATACATAAAAACTCCTTGGCTCTTCGTTGTCGCAATGAGGAACAAGAAGATTCTCATGATCAAATAGAAGTCATTTACCAACAGGATGAAGATTTAAAAGTGAGCTTTAACATTAATTATGTCAAAGATCTTCTAATCAACTCTCAGGCTGAATACCTACAATGGGCATTTTTTGATGGACAACGAAGTGTATTAGTAACCATACCTAGTGACCCCAACTTCAAATCTGTGATAATGCCATTACGTGCTTAAAAACATGACCTCACCCCGAACTTGATTCGGGAATGTATTTCATTTACGGTATACCATAAAAGATTCATTCAATAATGAAAAGCAACGGTCAAATATGAGCATGATAGTTATC
>CAZJFO010000066.1:0-8374 GCA_964545465.1 uncultured Neisseria sp. | reverse complement strand
GAATTTTACCTTAATTATTTCTATGAGAGTGGATCAAATTTCAGGGCTCATTATACTATTCCTCGCTAACTTTTTGTCCTATTTTATAGGGTAGGTCCATACACATTTTTGTTGGATTATAGTGAATTTCTTTAGATGTGGTTAGACAATGATTGTTGCATAACGCTTGATTTTAATAGGTTTATTGGACGCTATTAAATCTTATTAGATAAATAGATGGTGGAGGTGGCGGGAATTGAACCCGCGTCCGAAAGTCCTCTACAACGAGTACTACATACTTAGTATAGTCTTTTGTGTTTCACCTAAACTACGCCGGCTATACAGGCTTAATCTCTGGCTAACTACTATTTATCTTGGTACTAACAAGTAGTCAAATAATACCACAGTCTATCTGTCTGACGCTGTTACTTAATCAATAGACGAACTAAGGCAGCGTTAGCGGAACTAAGCCGCTAGTAACATAGCATCGTCGTTAGACGCTACTAAGTTAGCAAATTTATTTTTTGCATTTATTGTTTTACAATGTTTTACGTGTAACTGAGATCACGGTATGCGCTCTGGTGCTTTGTTACCCCCGTCGAAGCCATGTCACCCCCGGTTGGATAATATACTAAATCACTTTTGTGGGTTAGTAACTAGGATTATAGCATATATTCAATCTATTCAAATGCAAATTCGTATAATTTTGAATGAATTTTCCACCTCAGGGGTAATATGAGTGGACATTTTTAATTTCAAGAAATAGCAACTCGTTAACCGGCTAGAACCGAACAGTAAATCACATAGGAACAAAATGTCACTAATATGATAAAATGCTAACAGTATTTAATTTTTAAAGGTCAACCATACTATGACAGCATTTGAAGAAATAGTCACCCCTCATGAGATAAAAAGCGGTTTTTGGCATATGCCAAAGACTTTTTACACCATTTTCTTTATTGAGTTTTGGGAGCGTTTTGCTTTTTATGGACTACAAGCTGTTGCTGTACTATTTTTTATCCAAAAGATTGAACTCAATGAACTAGAGGCAACCAATCTTTTTAGTTCATTTTCAGCGTTATTATATGCTCTTCTGATTATAGGAGGCTACCTTGGTGATAAAGTACTAGGTTTTAGACGCACCTATTTCTTGGGTATTATCTTTCTAATGGTGGGCTATGGTAGCTTTGCATTTGTACAAAATGTTCAATTACTCTATTGGAGTATGGGAATGGTATTAGTTGGAAATATTTTCTTCAAAACTAATGCAGGCAATTTTGTACAAAGATGTTTTGCACCTAATGACCCAAGACTAGATTCAGCTTTTACATATTTTTATATGTCTATCAACTTAGGTAGCTTCTTTAGTATGATTATAATTCCATTTGTATCTCAAAAAACTTCTTACGGCTTTGGTATTGGCTTATGTGGTACCGGTATGTTTATTGCTCTACTCTCATATTTTATCTTAAGAAAAAACCTTGTAAAAAGTGATAATGAAACAGGTCAAAAAGCTGGAAATAAATTTTTTATGATGGTAGTAATCGCTATAATTGCAGTAGTTGCTGCATATGCTCTAGGTATACTACTTAAAGACCCTGCACTATCCAAAGTTATTCTATTCACCGTTGTTGCAATAGTATTTTTGATTTATTTTGTAGTTAGATCAAAAGTGAATCTAATCGAGCAAAAGGGGATGACAATTGCATTTCTATTACTAGCTCAATCGCTTTTATTTTGGCTAATGTATATACAAATGTCAACATCACTCACACTTTTTGCAGTACATAATGTGCGAACTGATTTATTTGGGATCAATATTCCACCAGAAGTAACTCAAAGTTTTAATTCATTTTATATATTTTTGTTATCACCAATACTCGCTAATATGTATACTAAATCTGAGCAAAGTGGACAACCAATCAGTATTCCTAGCAAATTTGCATTTGGTTTACTAGTATGTGGATTTGCCTATCTACTTCTAGCTGCAAGCTGTTATTTATCTGATAGCAATGGAACCATATCTATGATTTGGTTATTCTTGGGTTATGGATTATATTCTCTTGGTGAATTACTCGTATCAGCTATCGGGCTATCTATGGTATCAAAACTTATCCCAGTACGCCTTAGTGGATTTGCTCAAGCAATTTGGTTTGTAAACACTGCGTTTGGACAAAGATTAGGTGGCATAGCTGCTGGGTATGCTACTATTGATGATACGAAAATAACATCAAACTTTGATATATTACATGGTTATCAAGTATTGTTTGCGGTAATTGGTATTACAGTCACAATATTTGCGATAATATTTATTATTTTTGTTAAAAAACTATCCAAAAATATGCACGATGTAATTGGTGAACTATCTAAATAATTAACAATTAGCCTCGTTAGTAATAATTAGGCTAATATCACCTGATATATCAAGCTTTTTAGTATGGTTTGGAACAATAAAACCGTCGCCCTTTTTTACATTATAACCGTTAATCACTGCTTTCCCATCAATTGCAGATACTAATAAATATTTGGCATTGTTTATAAAAGATAAATGACCTAAAACACATAGTTTTTGCACTTCAAAATATTTATTTTTAGTCAAGCACGTCAAGGTACATGACTGTCCAAGATCTATTACCTGCAGATTACTATTACTAATTTTATGCGGTACGTTAACAACTGCAAATGATTTATCAAGATGTAACTCCCGAAGATTACCATTATCATCTATTCTATTATAGTCGTATAAGCGATAGGTGGTATCTGATGACTGTTGCACTTCAAGAATTAGTGTTCCAGCTCCTATAGCATGTACTGTACCTGTTTGCACATCAAAAAAATCTTTAGGATATACTTTTACACTATTTAAGAGCTTGTCCCATTGATTGGTAAGTGCCAGATTTTTAAATTCTTCAATATTTTGGGCGGTATGTCCATAAACTATTTTAGCTTCATTAGTAGCATTTAAAATATACCAACATTCAGTTTTACCTAAGTCATTCTCATATTTTGCGGCATAAGTATCATCAGGGTGCACCTGTACACTCAAGTCAGCCTTAGCGTCTAGTATCTTTACCATCAAAGGAAACTCTCGAGACTTAGCACAGGAGTTTTGCCCAAATAATTCTTGATGATTCATCCATAAGTCTTTAAGTGAAACCCCTCTAAATTTACCATTCTTGATATTAGTTGCACCATTTTTATGGGCACTTATAACCCAACATTCACCAGTAGTATCACTTGGAATAGCAAACCCAAAATCGGTTCTAAGTTTGGCTCCACCCCAAATACGTTCTTTAAAAATTGGTTCTAAAAATAATAATTCCACAGTTATCAATCCCTATTTCAGTTATTTATCAAGATTACATAAATTTTGTATGGCTCAAATGGATGCCTAAAATTATTTACCAAAATATCTTCAACCGTTGGATTATCTCTATCATCAAAAGACGCTATGATAGTATAGTGCAACCTCAATTTATTTATTTGAGTTTTTATTTTGTCAAAATCTTTACCAGCAACAATAAGATAATACGGAATATTTTTGTCTATAGTATCAATATTAAAAGCTGGAATATTTTTTATATTATTATCAAATAAGCTAACGCTCGACAAATCTCTTGAGATATTACTATATACTGTATATTGTGCTCGCTTCATTAATTCATTACCAATTACATAGCCTAGATTGTGCTTTTTATAAAACTGATAATAAGTAGTAACGTTAAAAAGCATATATACATTTATGACTATACTTAAAAAAACCATAGTACGTAAGTTTGGATTGCTAAATTTATTATATAAGAAAAATAAAGTTATGGCTCCAATAAGACTAGTTACTAAAACAACTGTATTTAAAATTAGAAAATTAGTTAAAATAAGTAAAATTATAAATACAATTCCTATTGCGACCATTGCATTATTAAACTTGTTTAACTTCGCATCCCATTTACTGTATAAAAAACTCGCACTAAATATTGACATAAATGGCATTGTAATCGTGGCATAATAAAAGTTATAAAAGTGTGAAAGTCCAAATATAATTAGCATAGCAATAAATGGAATAATTATCAATAAATCAATAAAGTTTTGTTGGTTTATTTTATTAAAATTTTTTGTACAATTAATAATTGCATAAATAAATATAAAACTAAATGGTAACGCTGATAATAATAAATGGAAAATCATCAACGTCAGATGCTCGCTATAGTAGCTAAACAAGCCTCGACTTGCACCATTAGCTAGAAGGGCCCCATTAAACCTACCAAACTGACTATCCCAAAAGAAAAACCTCAAACCTTTACTACCAAATTGTAACCAAAATGCAATAATATCTGGACTACTAAAAAGTATTATTAACACTATCGCAATTAATAGCTTAGCAAATGTATGGTTTCTTATATTTTTAAAATTAGAGAATATAGAATTAGTTGCATTTAAATCAATAAAGAAACTACACAAATAAATAAACCCTAATGGGCTTAATACTATAAATAAGACAAAAAACCCCTTGGTCATGACTGCTAAAGCAGAAAATAAAGCCCCAATTAAATAATAGCCGTATTTATTTGTAATAACAAATTGTAGCCAAAAGTACACTGAAGCACAAATAAATGTTAGAAGATATGGTTCTAGTTTAGGAGAAACTAAGGCAGTGTTTATTCCCAAGAGATTAAAATAGATCAGTACCGACAGCAGGGCTACATTCTTATTATAAAATAATTTGGCTATTAAATAAGTATAGTAGCCACTAAGTAATAGAACAATAGTTGCACTTAATTTGTATACCAATACACTTGCATTAAATAACTTAAATAACAAAGCATTCACCCAAAAGACAAGATGGGGTTTATCAAGCCATTCGCGTTCAAATGCACTTAATGTATACCAGTTAGATCTACTCATATTAAAAGCTACTTGTGAATATAATGCACCATCAGAATTTAATACGGTATTAAATAGAAAAGATATTTTGAGTAATACCGAAATAACTATAAGAGTTTTTAGAATGTGATGTTCTTGAGGTTTAAATGAGTTTGGAGCTAAAAAATTTTGCATAAATTTTTACTTTAATAAGTTACTTAGCCTTAATTATACCAAAGTATGAAGATTTCATGTTACGTAGGATATAAAAAATCCACTCATTATTGGAGTGGATTTTTAGATTGATTAGCTCTTACCAACTACGTTGATTACCGCGACCATATCCATTATCACTTTTTGGTTTGTCTTCTTTGATTTTTACGACTAAACTACGATTTTTATGACTAGTAGAGTTTAAAGCAGTGATGCAATTTTGTGCATCAGCTTGTGTTTCCATATCTACAAATCCAAAGCCTTTGCTTTGAGAAGTAGATCTGTCAGTAATAACTTTAGCAGATGTAACAGTTCCATGAGCTGCGAAAAGCTCTTGTAGTTCAGCACTTGTGATTGAATAATCTAGACCAGCTACGAATAATGATTTTTGCATAATATAATGCCCTTTAAATAACAATTAATAAAAATAAAAATAAGATTTTTATGGCAAAATACTAAGATAAGTAACTAAGATAATATGATACATGAAAAAATATAATTTTTAACTAGATGGTTATTTTATCATACTTCAACAAAAATAGCAAATATAATTACCACCCTTACCTGCAATTAGCCATTTAAAAAGCCTACATACATTGTATATGGCTCTCTTAAAAATATTTATTTATCGACTGAGTTAGCTTAGGTACAAACCCACTCGTTATAATTATAGCTTGTGATCCATCAGCTATACCTCCAAAGTAACTTGTCTGACTCTTTCCATAATATCCACCAACCCATCCAATGTATTGAGGATTATTTAAAATCTTTGATAAAGAATTTCTTCAACTATTTAACCAAACACTGTTAACATAATTAATTTTCTATCTTATTAGCCAATTTTAAGCTACTCTTACCCGTACTTAGTGTATATATTATAGTTAGCACTAATAACCATGCCGGTGCGATATAAACACTTAATGACGTATCACTGTTTTTTGACATAACAATTAGAATAATAAACAATACCCCCATAGCTAACATATTTACATATGGGTACCCTGGCATAACATATTTTACATGCTTACCAGAAATAATACAATTTTTACGAAATAACATATGTGATAAAAGAATAATAAACCAATTTATAATAACAGCTACCGAAATTATCGCAAACAAATACTCTAAAACTTTAGCAGGAAAAGTATAATTAGCAATTACTACTACAAATGCTATTGCAACTGTAAAAACAATTGCATTTTTTGGCAAATACTTATTACTGGTTTTAACAAATATCTTTGGTGCCTGTCCATTTAGAGATAGCCTATACAAAAATCTTGATGAACCATAAATACAACTATTTAACGCTGATAATGCCGCAGTAATTGCAACCATATTTATAATATCCGCAGAATTACTAAAACCAACTTTAGCAAATACTGCCGTAAATGGATTACTATTTATATCTATGGTGCTAACGTTAGATATCAATACAACAACTGCAATAGTCAACACATAAAATAAAATAACCCTGATAATTACTCCATTAATTGCCTTGGGAATAGACTTTTCTGGATCTTCAGTTTCTCCAGCCGCCACACTAACAAACTCAACACCACAAAATGATAAACAAACAATTGCCATCGAACTTAGAAATCCCATAACCCCATTAGTAAAAAACACATTAACATGAGTATAATCATGAAGGTTTTGACGTGCAGCCTGATGCACATTATGATTCGTAAAAATCAAATAAGCACCCATTAAAACAATCGCAATAATAGCTATAACCTTAATTCCAGCAAACCAAAACTCAGCCTCACCAAAAAACTTCGCACCAATTAAATTAACACCACCAAATATAAGCAATAATGTAGCACAAGTAATCCAATGCGGAATAAATACCCAATAATCAAGTAATGTAGCAACAGCATTTACTTCTAACATACAAGCACAGGTAAATAGTAACCATGCATTCCAACCAGCCACAAAGCCTGCTCCAGTTCCTAAATATAGGTGAGCATATTCAACAAATGATCCTGAGCTTGGGTTATCAACCGTCATCTCACCTAATGCACGCATAACCGCATAAACTATCAAACCACCTAGAATATAAGCTAATGTAACTGATGGACCTGTCAATTTAATAACCGTTGCCGAACCAAGAAAAAGACCTGTTCCAACTGCCCCACCAATAGCAATCATTTGTACGTGACGATTTTTTAACTTATGCTCCAGATTTTCTTTCATTTTTTATTCCATTTAAATACGTACCAAAATTAACTATTAATCTATCAACGCGGCAGTAGGTGCCCCAAACCTTTCATCATCTTCATGATTCCACCACTACCTAACTTCTTCATCATATCACTTATTTGTTCATACTGCTTTAATAACTGGTTTACTTCTTGAACACTCGAACCACTACCTAGAGCAATCCTACGCTTCCGTGAAGCTTTTAATATATCAGGTTTTCTACGCTCTTCAGTGGTCATTGAGTTAATAATCGCTACACTTTTTTTAATCATCTTCTCACCAACTACATTTGGCATTTTACTTGCTATATTTGCTGGCATTTTATCCATAATACCACTTAAGCCACCCATATTATTTACTTGCTCAAACTGAGTTTTAAGATCTTCTAAATCAAAACGTTTTCCTTTTTTGACCTTATTCATCAGTTTTCTAGCTTCAGCTTCATTAACTGAACCCTTAACTTCATCAATAAGAGATAAAACATCCCCCATACCAAGAATACGAGATGCTATCCTATCTGGATAAAATGGCTCAAGTCCATTAATTTTTTCAGATACCCCAATAAATTTAATTGGTTTACCAGTAATTTGACGAATTGATAATGCTGCCCCACCCCTAGAATCACCATCCATTTTAGTTAAAATTATTCCAGTTAAAGACAGAGCATCGTTAAAAGCACGTGCAGTATTAACCGCATCTTGCCCAAGCATAGCATCAGCAACAAATAAAGTCTCAATAGGATTTAATGCTTGGTGAATTTCTTTGATTTCCGTCATCATAAATTCATCAACGGTCAATCGACCCGCAGTATCAACTATCAATACATCAAAATAATGCTTTTTGGCATATTCTCTAGCATTTATGGTTATATCAAGTGGCTTTTGTGAATTATCAGACGCGTAGCACTCTATATCAATACTTTTAGCTAATATTTGCAACTGTTCAATTGCAGCTGGACGGTACACATCGGCACTCACCAGTAACACTTTTTTCTTATCAATATCTTTTAGACGTTTAGCCAGTTTACCAACCGTAGTTGTTTTACCAGCACCTTGAAGCCCCGCCATTAGAATAACTGCTGGTGGTACACAACTTAAATCAAGGGCATTATTAAATTCCCCCATCA
>CAZJFO010000065.1:7259-8392 GCA_964545465.1 uncultured Neisseria sp. | reverse complement strand
TAGGGAGTATTTTACCATATTTATCAGATAAGTTATTTAGTATAATTGGTATAATAATCTTTGTTGGGTACATTTGGCATTAAATACTTAAACTCAAGTGATCCTGATTCACAAATAAACGGAATACTTTTATATGTTTCAAGATCAAATAATTTATTTCCAAATGTCATAAGAGGATGGGCAGAGTATGCATACGGTGATTGAATAGCTCCTGAACAATGAATTATTAATTTATTAAGGCATTTATCTAAGAGCTTTGTTTTAATAAAGTCTTCAATAGCATCGTCTTTTATTAAAGTTAAAATATGAGTTGAGCTTTGTAATTTTTGATCTAACAATTCTATGGGTTGTTTATAATGGTACTGTTGATTTTGAAGTCCTAAAAGACTAAAATAATGTAATAAATGCTTGGCAACTCGTCCATTACCAATTATTAGATAAGATGGGTTCATTTAGTTTCTCATATTCTCAGCTAGATGTCGTGGCTATCCCCAAATTTATTTTGGCTCTCAGTATTATTGATATTATATCCGCCACCCAAAGATTGATATAAATTAACTATACTAGTTAGCTGATTCATTTTTGCTTTATTTAAATTTAACTTGGTATTATCAATATTTATTTTATAATTTATAGTACTTGCATAGCTTTTTGAACCATTTCTGTATTCTATAGTTCCTAAGTGATATAACTCATCAGCTGAATGTACACTTTTTTGTTGAACTCGATAAGCTTCATCAGTACTTGCATGCTTAGATAAATTATTATCTACATCAGCAAAAGCACCTCTAACAGTTTGAATATAATTATAGTATGCAGCATAATAACTAGCTTTTGATTTCTTAATATCTTGATAGATACCAAGATTTAGTATCGGCATATTAGCAGCAACTTGTGTCGCCCAAAAATCATTACTACCGCTTAGTAGATTACTTAATTGAAAAGCACTCAGCCCAACTGGTGAAGTTAAATTAATGCTTGGAAAAAAGCTAGACATCACAACACCAATCTGAGCATTACTAACTTGTACTTGGTATTCCGAATAGATAATATCTGGACGGTTTTTTAGTACCTCAGATGGTAAATTAACTGGAATTAAGCCATCTGTCTTAATATCATCAAAATCAGTATTG
>CAZJFO010000065.1:0-7249 GCA_964545465.1 uncultured Neisseria sp. | reverse complement strand
ATAGTATCTGGGTTTTTATTCATTAAAACCTGAAGCGCATTTTGTGTTTGTGCAATATTATCTTTGATTGATGACAAATTAACACTAATACTATATATCGCCTGATCAATTTCATCTAAATTCATCTGACTTTGTGAGCCGTTGGCTATTTGTATTTTTGTGTATTTACGATTTTCCTCTAGATCAGATACCATTTGCTTCTCAAGCTCAAGTTGCTTATGTAGCCCTAGCAAAGTGAAATAACCACCCGCAACTTGACCTATAACGGCAAGTCGTACTGAGTTTTTGTATGCCTGTTGCATTTTAAGATTTAATTTTGCTACCTCTTCATTTTTTATATTTTGAAATATATTAAACGAATATGATGGGGTAAATCCTGCATATGCACCATTAAAATCTTGATAATTATATATTGGAATACCGCTTAATGCACCTGATGGAGTAAAACTTTGGTTAAATGACTGCCCCACAAAAGCACTGCCACCAAAGTTTATCGTAGGAACCCAAGCCATCTGAGCTTTTTTAAGGGATGCTTGTGCTTGTGCTATATTACCGATGGCTATTTGTATATTATTATTGTTAAGTAATGCCTGATGTATCATTTCATTTAATTCTGGGTTTTTAAACTGCTCCCACCAAGCAGTATCTGACATTAAAGACATACTTTCATTCACATTGCTATGACCACTACTCCAATTTGATGGTGTATCTATATTAGGTTTTTTATAATCAGGGCCAAGTAAGCCACACCCAGCAACTATACTAGATGCCAATAGCACATTTAATAACCTTAATTTCATTATAATCACCCAACCTTACTTAGTAGTATCAACAGTAACTTCAGTACTTGCACCTACGCGAAGTGGAAATTTAGGATCATCTTCTATTTTAATTACTACAGTAAAGCGTTGAGTAACCTTAACCCAATTACCAGTTGCATTTTGTGCCGGTAATATTGAGAAGGTGTTGCCACTAGCACGACTTATACTTTGAACTATACCAGTATACACGTGGTCATAGATATCAAGTTTTACTTTTGCCATTTGACCAACTTTAATACCTTCAATCTGGGTTTCTTTAAAATTAGCATCAACCCACCAACTACTGTCATCAACCAAACCAAAAAGATTCTCTCCTGGTTGAACTAATTGCCCCTCAGAAAGGTTTAGATTAGTAATAAATCCATCACCCCCTGCATATATATCTGCATAGCTTGTCTTAGTAATCGCACTATCTAGTGCTGATCTACTAGCATTTAATTGTGCTAATGCTGATTTATAGCGCGTATATGATTGAGTATAAGCTAAATTCATAGCATCAAGCTGTTGCTTAGACTGAATAGCATCATTGACATATTTCTGCATATCTTGCTCAGTACCAGCATTTTGCTTAAATAAATTAGTATAACGTTTTGCCATTTTTTGACTAAAATCATAATCCGCTTTTGCTTTAGCAACATTCACTTTAGAAACAGCTATATTCTGACTTTCAACATCTGCCTGTTGCTGTGCATATGAAACCTGATGAGCAGTTTGATTTGATTCTAGCATATAATCTATGGGATCAATTTGAAATAGCAAGTCTCCCTTATGTACTAATTGATTTTTAGATACATTGATATTTTTAATAAATCCTCCAATCTTTGGAGCTATATTAATCAAATTGGCATTTACATATGCATCATCCGTACTTGGATACTTACGCGTATGGTTATAATATAATGTTATAGCTGTAGCAACTAATACAATTACTCCAAGACCTATAAAAAGATTTTTAGGTAATTTTTTCTCATTCGAGCGTTTATGAGTTTTGGGAGTTTGCTGTTGTTCCATTATGGGATAATCCTTAAATACTAAAAGTTTAATGTGCCATTACAGGTTTGGCATTTGGGTTTGGGCGCTTCAAGATAAATGGCATCCAAAATATACATAGAATAATACATCCGGTCATAAAATATAAGTCAAGATATGACTGAAACAAAGAGTTTTTTTGTACTACAGATGCTATTAACTGGGCATTTCTGGTATTAGACAAACCACTTAGATTTTGTGACCATATATGAAAACCACGGGCATAATCAGATATATGTGAAGCTAGATCGCCCCAGACAACTTGTTGTTGAGTTGATAATACTGTTGCCGCAATTGAAGTACCAATTGACATCGAAAAATTCCGAGCAAAATTAAACACACCAGAGCAGTCTCCACTTAAATCTTCAGGTACATCGATATATGCTATTGTAATTAACAATACAAATATGCCTATCATACCAAATCCCTGTAGGAATACCAATAGAAATATTAATTTAATATTAGGAGAAGGCCCCATATAACTCATTCCAACTAGACACGCCCCACTTAATAACATTGCAAAAGACATTAAAATACGACCATCTATTTTCTTACTTAAGTTAATATAAATAGGAGCACCAATAACCGCAGCTACACCACGCGGCACCTGCAGATAGCCCGCAGTATCAACCGCCATTCCATAAACATTTTGTAGCATTGATGAAAAATAGGTAAGCCCACCTGATAACATTGCAAAAAACATAAACATCATAATACACGACAATACAAAATTTAGATTCTTAAAAATCGTAAAATTTACTACTGCAGATAAAATACGTCCACGCCATACAAAAAAACCCAAAAATATAATCGCAATTACTAATAAACAAATCATCTCAATAGACTCGAACCATTGATTGGCATTTCCCTCATCAACAAAATACTCAAGACACCCAACTCCAACTAACATAAAGATGAAACTTGTAAAATCAATCTTCACATCTTCTTTTTTACTGTCCTCCATAAAAAACAACAGCATAACAAAACCTAGCGTACAGACGGGTACATTGACATAAAATACCCACCTCCAATTCCAATTTTCAATAATAGTACCACCCATTACTGGCCCAATAATAGGACCTAAAACAATACATATTGTTACTATTGACATTATTTTGGGCTGTTCTTGTTCTGTGAAGTTCCCAACAACATAAGATTGAGCTAAAGCAGGTAAAAAAGCACCGCCAATGCCTTGAATTAACCGATAAACAATCATTTGATTTAAATCTGTTGCTGTTCCGCATAAAATCGAAGCACAACCAAAAATGATGGTTGATATAAGAGCTACATTTTTAGTGCCATATTTTTTAGTCATTAACCCAGTTAATGGGATACAAATTGCAGCAGCAACTATATAGCTTGTCATAGTTAATGAAATATCATTAATATTAGCACCAAGTGCTCCCATCAAATCAGGGATTGCAACTGATACAATAGTCAAGTCAATAATTTCAGCTAGTGCTAATATACTTAGGGCGTATGCAACGATAGTACGACGCTCAGTCCAGATGCTCATATTCACTTTCGCTAATATCTATTAAAGATTGATTATACTACAAACAACCTCACGTCTGTAGCGTCATCAATAAATTAACTTACTAATTTTTATGTGGTTTTGTCAAATAAATGCGTTTTAATTTTGGTATCATCATTACTATCTAGCATATTTTTTAATTTACTTGCAGCTTTTAGCATTACATAAGTTTTACCAACACTAGCAAGTCGCACCTAAAAACACCTTAGTTAAATTTGTAAACGCTTTACAATTTCACCAGCTATTACATGCTTATCAATTATTTCAGCTACATCTTTTTCATCAACATAAGTATACCATGTACTTTCTGGGTATATTACAGCAACAGGCCCTAACTCACAACGCCCCAGACAAGCTGACTTACTAACTCGTACTTTACCCTCACCCCAATTATCCATATTTTGAAGACATTTTTTGGCGAAACTTTGCATATCTTGACTACAAATACTACCACACCCAGTACCATCTTTTTTTATATTAGTACAAAAAAACACATGCTTTTTATAAAACATTTTACACACCTTTGTAAATGCAGTTTAGAATCATTTGGCAACTATATTAGATAGATTAAATCTACATTCTATCTATGGTAGTAATTCCAAGTAGATTTAAGCCCGTTTTTAAAATTTCTGCAGTTAAGTTTGCAATAGCCAAACGGCTTTCTTTAGTAGCTTGATTTTCAGATTTTAAAATAGGGCATACCTCATAAAACTGCATAAACAAACCAGCAAGATTATACAAGTATTGACACATATAATGTGGATATGCTTCTTTAGCAGTAATATTTACACTATCAGCAAACTTGGCAATATGGAGCCCCAATCTATGCTCTGCTGCTTCATTAATATTAATTTGATATTTCCTACAATCTGTAACTTCAGCTTTTTTTAGAATGCTTTGTATTCTACTATAAGCATATAGTAGATATGGTGCAGTATTACCATCAAAAGCCAACATTTTATCAAAACTAAAAACATAATCACTATTGCGATTTTTGGATAGATCTGAATATTTAATTGAATCTATTGCTAAAATATTGGCTAATTCATTTTTATCTGGCTCACTCCACTCTTTATTTCTATCTTCAACAACTTTCTTAGCACGTAGCTTAGCTTCACCAATCAAATCTATAAGACGAACCGTACCACCGTCGCGGGTCTTAAATGGCTTACCATCTTCATTCATCATAGTACCAAATGGTGTATGCTCAAGCTTTGTATCAAGGTTTGCAAAACCTGCTTTTTTACCTACTAAAAACAACTGTTTAAAATGAAAGGACTGCCTTGCATCCACCACATACACAATACGCGTAGCTTTTAGATTACCAACTCGATAACTAATAGCTGCCAAATCGGTAGTTGCATACAAATAACCGCCATCTTGTTTTTGAACTATAAAAGGAGTCTCTTCACCGCCTGATAATTCACCAAGAGCAAAAAACACACATTTAGCACCATTACTATCAGTTATTAACTTTTTGTCTTCAAGCACCTTAATTATATCAGATAACTTAGTTTCATAAAAACTCTCACCTATAGCATTATCTTTTGTTAACGGCACTCCAAGTAAATCATATATTTCTTGGCAATGTCTTAATGACTCGTCTCTAAAAGTAGACCAATCTTTATATACATTTTCATATCCTTTACGCCAACTTTGTAGCTTTACTACATACTCACGTGCCTTATTGGCAAACTCTGCATCTTCATCAAATTTTTGTTTTGAATTACGATAAAACTGCTCTAAGTCCCTAACAGAGAAATTAGTTTCATTATTTGAGTTATGACTTAGAAAATCTTGCTCTTTCATATAAGCAATAAGCATCCCAAACTGTGTCCCCCAATCCCCCACATGGTTTTGGCGAATAACAGTATCACCCATATAAGCAAAAACCCTTGCCAATGCATCTCCAATAACTGTACTGCGTAAATGCCCTACGTGCATTTCTTTGGCCAAATTTGGAGAAGATAAATCAACAACAACTGTCTCAGCGGTATGGTATAAATAGCTAACTCCATAGTGATTGCTAGAGTTAAGGCTAGCTACAAAACTCCCTAAATATTTATTATCTAAAGTGATATTAATAAACCCTGGGCCTGCAATTTCAAGTTTTGTTACGATATCATCCAACTTAATGGTAGCAACAATTCTGCTAGCTAATTCTCTTGGGTTAAGTTTTAGAATCTTCGCTGCACCCATAGCACCATTCATTTGAAAATCACCAAACTCAGGACGGGTTGCTTCAACTAATAATACTGGAGTTTCAGACGCTATCCCAAGCTCATTAAATGCGTTCCTAAATTTATTTTCTAAAACATTAGAAATTGTATGTAACATATTTATACCCTTAGTTATTAAAAAACCCCGAATAAGACGGGGTTTTTTTCAAATTAATCGCTCAAAGTGAATACTCCAAGCTAGTTAATAGCGTATTTAAGCCATAGCTTTAATTTTAGCAGATAATCTACTTTTATGACGTGACGCTTTATTCTTATGAAATATACCTTTACGAGCAATCTTATCAATTGTTGACTGCGTGCTTTTAAACTCATTTTGAGCTACTGATTTATCACCACCAGAGATAGCTTTTAAGACTTTCTTAACTGCAGTTCTAAATTCAGTTCTAAGTGAGAAATTATGATCGCGACGACTAATCGACTGACGTGCACGTTTTTTTGCTTGTACTGTATTTGCCATGAATTATTTTCCTAATAATATTTATTCGACGGTTTTCTCGAGAAACTTATCTCCAAGTTAAAACCAAAGTTTATACACTAGCGTAATTATATCACACACTTAATCATTAGATACTGAATTTTACACAAATAATTCAGCAACTGACTTGTTCTTAAGAAACCTAGGGAACATGTATAATCTACCATCAATAAAACCTAAGCCATTTAAAATCATTGCAGAGACTTTCAGGGTTTTTGTGTAAATAGATTTCTACAATGCTAGTTTAAAATATTTGTCTACACAACTCTTACCTGATAAGCTAAAACCCGTAAACCACATAAAATCAACTCTGGTTATCTGGAAAAAAAGCCATCTGGAATACCTGGGAAGCTACCACAACATCCCCCACCACTTGAAACACACCTAAAACCTGCCTCATGCCATCCAAGGTAAGATTTCTCGTAGCAAGAGGCTCTTCTCTAGACCCTAAAAACGTATCTATTTCTGAATCAGTAGCAAGAGGCTCTTCTCTAGACCCTAAAAACGCATCTATTTCTGAATCAGTATTTAACACGAAGGCATTACCAAGCTCCCCTAAACCCGTATCACGAGCTTCAAAGGGCTCTGTATTCATATTCTCTGAATTGTGTTCATCTAATCCGTTCCATTCGCGAATCCGATCGAGTCCTAGCTCCTCATCAAGCTCTGTATTAGTAGTCGCAAAAGAGCCATTAGCAGACTGAGTTCCAACACTAGCACCTTCTTCAGTCGTAACACCTGCCGCCTCTGCAGCAACAGTAGCAGTCTCCTCTGCAGCGCCAGCCGTCATTCTACTTGCCGCAATAGCTAACACAGAGCCACCGTCAAAGGCAAGTCCAGCACCACCAAGCACTGTAGCCGCTGTATTACACCCAGAACAGTTGGACGCTTGTCCAGATAGCCCTAAAACACCTGAGGCACCACCGGCTATTCCAGACCCTGCATCTGCAATAGCATATCCTCCACCTTCGACAATAGTTGCATATCCACCACTAAACCACGCTCCAACTGCAACACTAGCAGCTCCATCAGAAGCAGCTATTGCTACAACCCCACCAATAACAGCAGCTACATTTAACACATAGTTAGCCCACTCAGGCAGATGACCACTGGGATCAAGATTATCAATCGGATTACCATTACCAAAATT
>CAZJFO010000064.1:5262-8713 GCA_964545465.1 uncultured Neisseria sp. | reverse complement strand
TAGGGAGTATTTTACCATATTTATCAGATAAGTTATTTAGTATAATTGGTATAATTTAGCTTTGGATTGATATGCGCTGATTTCTACGTTTCTGTGCCGAAGATATTTATACAGGGTGTTTTTAGCAATTCCTAACTGCTTAGATATCTGATTAACGCTTAACTTACCTTCTTTATATAATGTTTCAGCAGCACAGGCTGTTGCTTCAGCCCCTTTAGATAATCCTTTAGGTTTTCCTCCCAATCGCCCTCTGAGGGTAGCAAGCAGAATGGTGCGAAAATCCACGCTAAGGAATTTTGACAACCATAATGCATTGCTATCATTAACTATTCATTAATTTAAACCAAATAATTTTAATTATCATATTCGCAAATCCCCAAAACAAAATTAGTCCAGAAAAACCCTCGTTATTATGACCCTAATAAATTTTCGATAACTATTCACAAAACTAGCAGGAAGTGGGTTATAATACTGGTTCACATATTCATGGTTCAGGTTTTGTTCATATACCAGATTTTTCTGTTCCAATTCTAATAAAGGTAAGAATTAATATGAAACTTTTTGATTATTTTAATACAGACTTTCAAGGTCGGTGTTTAACTTTCTGTATAGAAACGGATACTCAATATGGAAGCCTACAAGGAAAAAAGTATTATGACTTTATTGCTGGGTGTACATTTTTTTCTTTTTATGTGCCACAAAAACTGGATAAAAAATTTATTATAAAATTATTGGAAGGGTTTGACGGGAAGCATACTCAGCCAGTTTTCACTATACAAAGAAAAATATCCCTACCATCTGATGATGTAATGGCAGGTGATTCTATACATTTTGAACAAGATGAAATCAAGATGAAAAATTTATCAGAAAGCGATTTATTTTATGAAAAAATGAGTAGCTTACAATTTACGGGGAGAATTTATTTTTATCTTGAACACTCACTTAGTGAAAGTGACATCCTTGAAATTGTAGATTATGGTAAATCATTAAATGCTAGGATAAAATTTAGAACAAATGAATATGCAAGAATAAGAGATACTTTCAAAAATCCTAAGGCGTTTATAAGTCATGATTCCAAAGATAAAAATAATATTGTTCGCGATATAGCAAATTATTTAAGGGGTCGTTTATGCCCTATATGGTATGATGAATATTCTTTAACCCCTGGAGATTCATTGGTTAAACAAATAAACATTGGGTTAGAAAAATGTCCATCTTGTCTCATGATATTAAGTAAAAATTTTATTAAAAATACATCTTGGGCTAGTGCTGAATTTGAAGCTATAGTCAATGCACAAATAAGCACTAACAATAAAAAAATAATTCCAATATGGTATGATGTTACTGCAAGTGAAGTGAGAGAATTTAATTCATATATTGCAGGTAAGGTGGCTATACAATATGATCTTAATAACCCAGACGCTAGTTTACAAAAAATTTATGATTGCATAAATTAAATAAGATTCTCAAATTTATTAACATAATGGTGTCAAAAATATGAAAATTGGATATGCGCGAGTTAGTACCAAAGACCAAAACCTAGATTTACAAATTGATGCTTTAAAAAAAGCAGGATGTAAAAAAATCTATGAGGAAGTTATTAGTGGAGCTAAATCAGATAGACCAATATTAAATGATTTACTCGCAAATTTACGTGAAGCCGATGTTTTAATTATCTGGAAGCTGGATCGACTTGGAAGATCGATAAAGCATTTAATCGGAACAGTGTCAGACTTAATTAGCAGAAATATTGGCTTACAAAGTCTTAACGACCCAATTGATACTACTACTTCACAAGGTAGGTTGATTTTCAATATTTTTAGTTCATTAGCTGAATTTGAGCGGGATTTAATAAAAGAACGCACAAATGCGGGACTCTCATCTGCTAGAGCTAGGGGTCGTGTTGGCGGTAGACCAAAAGGATTACCGCAAAAAGCTGAATCAACTGCATATGCAGCAGAGTCATTATACAAAGAAGGTGTTCTTAGTGTGAGAGAAATTGCTAAAAAACTTGGCATATCAAAAACTACGCTATATGCTTATCTACGGCATAGAAATATTTCTATTGGCGAAAATAAAAAAGTAGCTACATATAAAACAGTATCTAAATAATGTTAGATTCACAAGCCTATACGCAAAAGCAGTTGATAACGCTGGGTACATTATCACTAGATGATATAGGGCGAGTGATGTTATGCCGAAGAGAACATAATAAATTAGGATTTGCTTATCAGTTAATATTTGTAAAATTAAACAATTTCTTTCCTAATTATGAACCATTTGAATTACTGCATGAAATATTAGCCTTTGCCAGTATTCAGGTTAACATTGAACATAATATTATTACTAGATATACTAAAAGACAACAGACCATATATGATCATCAAAATCAAATTAGAGTTTATTTGCAGTTGCAAAAATTTGATGAAACAATCCAAGAACAATTAGAAACATTTATATTTAATGAGGCACTTCGCTTAGAAAACAGTAATATCATTCTAATTAAAACCCAAGAATTTTTACGTGATAATAGATGGCTAAGACCATCTCTTGATACATTAAGAAGGATCATTGGTACTCAGAAAGAAAAAGCCAAATCCCATATATACCAATCTATTAATAATCAACTTAATCAACCTATTATTGATAATTTGAATGCTTTAATTGCAACAGATGAAGACAAATACTCACAAATAGAATTTTTAAGAACTCCACCAAGTATTGCATCTCCTAAATCTATGCTAATATTAATTGATAAACTCAAGCTAATTAAAGGTGTTGGGGTGCGTATAATAAAAATTAATATAGTTAGCAATAATTATCAACGCTTATTATTTAAGTATGCAAATAGATGTTCGGCTCACAGGCTAAGACAATTGGAAGAAAAACATCGCTATACTGTCTTAGTATGCTTTCTATTGCAAATATATCAAGATACGGTCGATTACGTTATTGATACGCATTTTAAACTTATGGGCAAAGTATATAAAAGTGCTAAAAATGAATTAATTTTAGAATTACATCAGCAGCGTAAGAATATCAATAACTCACTAACTGCATTTAATAAAATTGGCAATACTATACTTGATGATAACATAAAGAACGAGCAATTACGCGAAGCTATATTTAAGAAAATATCAAAAAATGATCTTATGCTGTGCATTAATGGTACTGAAGAAATTATATCAGGCAAATATAGTGATACATTTCATCTGGTTACAAAACGCTATAGTTATTTAAGACAATTTGCCCCTGCCTTATTAGAACATATCGAATTTGAATCAGATGGTAATTCGGACATCATTGAGGCTATTGATACTTTAAAAGAATTGAATGATGATAATAAACGCAAATTACCAGACGATGCACCGACTAATTTTATCCCAAGTAAATTACAAAAAATCATTGAAGTTGATGGGGAAATTAAAAAAGCAGATTGGGAGGTTGCACT
>CAZJFO010000064.1:0-5252 GCA_964545465.1 uncultured Neisseria sp. | reverse complement strand
TTAAGGCTGGTAATTTATCAGTAACCAATAGCAAACGTTTTGATAAATTTGATAACTTCTTTATGCCAGATAGCGACTGGCAGAAGAGGAGGTCCGATTTTTTTAAAAAAGCAAAACTCCCTGAGAATCCTGATGAGGTTGGTGAGTTTTTAACGCAAAGGCTCAATAATGCTTACGATAATTTCTTGGCTACCGATAAACAAAATTCTTATGCTAAAGTAGAAAATGATAAATGGGTATTATCAGTTGATCCAGCATTAGAATTAACCACGCAAGAAGAAGTAGATTTAAATAAGCTAAAAAATTGGTTATCCAAACATATGGAGCCAATCAAATTACCAGACTTATTGATTGCTGTCGATAATGAATTACATTTAACTAGGCATTTTATGCCACCAAATAAGCAATCGCAACGCGAAGTGGATGATGTTTGTGCAGTTCTTGCTACCATAATGGCACACGGTTGCTTTATTGGCACAGACACAATGGCAAGATTAACTCCTGGTATTAGTTATGGGCAAATTAAACATGTAACCGACTGGTATTTAACCGAAGAAGCACAGCGAAATGCATTGGTTGAAATGGTACACTCTATATCTAATTTAGATATCACTAAAGTATGGGGCAAAGGCAAAACATCAAGTAGTGATGGTGAACGGTTTGAATATCAGCAAAGCGTTCTCAACCAACAATATAGTACAAGATTTGGTGATTTGGCTTTAGAATTTTATACTTTTATGGCAGATAACTACGCACCATTTTATAGTACACCAATGGAATGTACCGATAGAGACGCGCCATACGTACTTGATGGTATACTATATAATGAAACAGAATTATCACTAGATGAGCATTACACCGATACACATGGGTTTACTGAAATTAACTTTGCAGCGTTTGCCATGTATGGTAAAACATTTTCTCCTAGAATAAAAAACGTTAAAACTCAACGAATCTATAAAATTGATACCACTAAAAATTATGGTTCATTATCACCTCTAATTGCAGCCAAAGATAGAATAATTCATATGAATTGGATTATGGTAACATTTAATGGCAAGAATCATTTTTATAGAGCAAACCGCGAACTCGGACGGATATTCAAAACAGAAAACATCTTAAACTACATGTCTGATCCATTGCTTCGTAAAAATAGACGTAAAGGCTTATTAAAAGGCGAGCAAATTCACCAACTTGCCAGAAATGTAGCCTATGGAAAACGTGGCAAAGTATCAGCTCGTGATTTATATGAGCAAAAAAATACCTGTAGTTGTTTAACTCTAATCTTATCGTGCATAATCTATTGGCAAGCTAGAGAAATCAAGCGCATAATTGATGAATGTAATCCTGAAGCCGAAAATATCAACCTAAAAATGCTGGAACACATTAGTCCAATTGGATGGGACAATGTTCTATTATATGGTGAATACTTGATTAATAAAAAACTGGTAAAATAAATCCTTATGAGTAATACTAAAATGAAAAAAACATCTAAAACTGAATTGGTAATGACTAACAATCGCTTAGACAAATTATATAATAATATCTCTAAACACATTGATATCGCACGACAACGTATTCAAAATTCAGTGTATACCGAAATGGTAAATGCATATTGGCTAATTGGCAGAGATATAATTATAGAAGAACAAAGCGGGGACAATCGAGCTGAATACGGTAGACATATTATAAAAGAGTTATCAAATCAACTCACTCTTAAATATGGCAAAGGATTTAGTACAACAACGCTTAAGAATGCAAGATACTTTTATTTAACTTACCCATATACAATTGGGCAGACGCCGTCTGTCCAATTTAAGCAAAGTCTTGGGTGGTCACATTATGAATTAATTATGCGAGTGTCGAGGTCTGAAGCAAGACAATTTTATGAAATCGAAGCCACTGAAAATCATTGGTCTGTTCGTGAATTACGTAGACAAATTGCTAGTTTATTATTCGATAGATTAGCCAAAAGTAGGGATAAGAAAGGTTTATTACAATTAGCATATAAAGGTCAAGAATTAAATGATCCAGTAGATGCAATCAAAGACCCTGTAGTTCTTGAGTTTTTAGATATTCCTGAATCTCATAAAATGGTTGAATCAAAGCTAGAAGAAGCATTAATTAATAATTTACAACATTTCTTATTAGAGCTAGGCAAAGGCTTTGCATTCGTCGCCAGACAAAAACGACTTACATTTGATGGTAAGCACTTCTACACAGATTTGGTCTTTTATTCAATTCCTTTAAAGGCATATTTGATAATAGATTTGAAGACTCATGAGTTAACTCATGCTGATTTAGGGCAAATACTAATGTATGTGAATTATTTTGATCAAGAAATCAAATTGGAAAATGATAACCCCACAATCGGTTTAGTTTTATGTACTAAGAAAAGTAATTCTATGGTTAAATATTGTTTGGGCGAGAAAACTAAACAGATTTTTGCTAGTACCTATCAATTCAACTTACCAACTGTAGAAGAGCTGGAAGCTGAATTGAAAAAAGAACTTGCTGAAATTAAAGAAGAACTTGAATATAAAAAATCTAAGAATAAGAAGTAGTTATGCGATGAAGAATTCCTTAGAGCGGATTTTCGCATCATTCTGCTTGCTACCCTTAATTGCTGATTAATAAATAGGATCAACTATCCTATCAAACAATAAGAGGTAAATTATGCTATTAAAATTAAGAAATTCATTTAAAAACTATACAATACATGGATTAGTACAATCAATACTGTTACTAGGAACAGCAAACATATTACTATTTTATAGTTATTATGATAAGATAAGTTTTAATGGATATACAAGAATTATACCTACTGTAATTTGGATTACAGCATTAAGCTATATGTTATTTGGAAATATAGTTTTTATATATTTACTTTTTGATAGATTTTGTCACACAAACATCAAAAAGAGTCATCGCAATGGTTTTTATTAAAAACTATTGCCATTCTACCCTATTCTTTGTGGCCAACAAAGTTGGTCACACTACTCTACTACCTATCGCACATTGGGAATAATTTTAGCGAACAATTGATTAGTAGCGTTAAATTTGCCTGCATTTTGGAGTGTAACGAGAAAAAGCAAGGGCAATTTTATACAACTTGAGAAATCTAAAGTTGTAAGCACTTCAATTGTGAGCAATTTAATCTTATGGGCGGGTGGGTGCGTATGCACGTGCGATTATTATAACTAGCCAAACCTAATTCCAGGTATTGAAGAATTAGCGCCCAATCTAATCTAATTGGACGCTAATGATACAAGCCACTACCTCCAATAGCTATTAGTTTCGTATTGTGGCTTACCATTCCATTTTGTGTATGAAAGACTTCGACTTGTTCCAATAAGATATACACTCTCTCCGGAAGATGAACAAATGGAGCGGGTCATTGTTTTCTCATCTTCTATAAAATTATCAATATTCGGCATGTAATCTTCATTGCGACCAGATGAATCGCTATGAACCAAAGTTCTAGCAATTTTTTTTAATTCAAGCTTAGCACCGCGTTTTGAAATAACTTGCCAAAAATCCACAGTTGTATATTCATAAGAAAAACACTCAACAAAAACATCGCCAATCGCTACCATATTAATAGCTTCGACTTTGTCAGCTTTTCTTTGTTCGGCTCTTTCAGATTTATTTTTTTTATAAGCGATATGCTTTTCTATAGTTCTATCTAAATATTTTGTTAGTACAGCCTCAGATTCAAACTTATATCGCCAAGTAGGCTTAATCGTTTTACCAACAAAGCAAACGGCGTTAATACTTCCATCTTCATTGTAGTAACGGTATGCTTCTATACCTAGAATAGTATCAATTTTAACCGCTTTAGTTGGTATATATGATTGTCTCGTTATTGTAAAATCCATTTTTTAAACTCCTAAATAAAGATAATTAAGTATATTTACGACCCTAGGGAGTACCAAGCCTGAGCTATTGTGCTCCTGCCTCCTAAAGTATTTTTCCCCCAGCGGGGGCTACGCCGTCCTAAGAACACAAAAATCACGGAATTAAGTAGCCTTACAAAATCACTGTAGAGCTTCAGCTATAGAGTTGAGATTTTGTTGGGCTAATTAATTGGATGGAGTCAAGGGCGATTCCCCTGAACAGGAAAGTTTTTACTTTAGCAGCTAGATAATCAAGTTTTGGTACAAAACGTAGCATTATCACCTGAATTGTTTTATTTGGATTATTTTGGGGCACCCTTAGGGTCAAAATAAGACGGGTAAAAGAATTTAAAAAGTTTGGTGCCGCTAGTAATGATCTTGCGTGAGCAGCACGCAAGATCATTACTTGTCGGTCGTACACTTTATCCTTGACGGAATCCTGCACCGTTTTGTGTTGCCCTCGTTTAGTAGCCCCCTCTGGAGGAAAAATATTCCCTATTACCAATGGCGACTAAGCCATTATCTTAGCCCTAGCTTGCATTATTGCTTTGGGGCGTTGCGGGGCACCACCGCTTGGATGGTAGGGAGTGACCCCACAGGATCACAAAGCGGAGGAGGCACGAGCGGAGGAAGGTCGCCCTTCCTTACTAAATTCTGTACTAAATATATAAAACATTAAATAATAAAATATGAAGATAACAAAAATACTATTAAAAAATTATTTACAACATATGATTTACAAGCATGATTATTCATCCTAGAAAGAATGCTAAGAAAAATAAACTATAAATTGATGTTACGCAGCACTAGTAGAATTTCAAATTTGGTGCTGCATCTTTATTCGTTCCAGCTCTTTTAAAATTAATTTAAAAGTAGATATTTTCACTTAGCTCTAAGGCAATCGTTGACGGTTTTAAAATATATTTGATTCTATTTGTACTTTGTACTATAATCACATTAACCATATATATTCATACAGAAAGGTAAAATAAAAAGTAATTGTGTTACTGATAATTCAAGTTTTATTACGTTTATTGAGTAATCAGTTGAAAGCTCTACTATTAGCAAAATAGTTAATTATGACATGGCTTCATAAGTGCTAAGTAATTCAGAAGCCAAACAAGCATAAGGTTTAAATGGTGATTTTACTCACAAAAAACAGAAATTAAATTGTTATCACTTAGCGGGATGGTATTTTCCCTGATTGCTAATAATTAATTACATTGTTGTGTGGATTGTCGTATAATCTCTCACTCAGATAAATTTTTGGCATTAACTAGGTATTTAATACATAAGTCAGGAGAAGTAAAATGAAAACAAGAAAATTTATGGCATTGATATTAAGTGCATCAATGT
>CAZJFO010000063.1:0-9702 GCA_964545465.1 uncultured Neisseria sp. | reverse complement strand
GAATTTTACCTTAATTATTTCTATGAGAGTGGATCAAATTTCAGGGCTCATTATATGTTTTTTAGTTCACAAATTTAATAAAAAAGGTGTAAAATTTAGCTTGATAATATGAGCTAAACCTTACACCGATGTCCAAACTCCCAAAAGTTATTTAATTTTGGTACTGCGGATGCCCTTGATTTATGATTGCTGCAGATGAACCATTACCATTAATTACGCTAGTAATTCGTGTATTAGCTCTACCATTTAGCCAAGTAGTCATTGCTTGGTGAACGTTTGTGCCAACTGGGGTAACTATTGCACTGTCCAAACTAAGGTTATCTGCATCCCTAAAATAACAATATACCCCTATACCGTATATGTCATGTTGCTTAACACTATCAGAGACCTTATAAGATGCATAACCTTTAGTAGATGGCGAATCTTTAGGGTTCCAGTCATTTTGACTTGGTATGTCATAAGGTAATTCAGATTGATAAAATATCACTGTTCCACGCTCCCCATTCCAAATGGTTTGATACTTCTGAAAATGCTCCACAGCTAAACCATACATAGATACATTGTTACCATTTACTATAATACCACTATTGGCAGTATTTTCTGTCCAGCCACTATAAGTACCATGATCGGCACGCCAAAGCCATAAATTATCTCCGATCACGTCATCACTATGAACTGTTAAGCAACTATCTACCTGACCTTTACTACCACCACCAACTCTACAATATAGATCGTAAAGCTCTATTGGATTGCTAGCGTGACTTTGATGAGTTATACTATCACCAACTTGAACAAGTGTTGGTTGTATCCCAGGCTCTTCATTTGCCTGAACCATTAACCCTGCAATCTTAACTCCATCAACATCTTTTATTTTTAAAGCGGGTATACCCTTGCCAGGAGCAATTAAAGTTGGAATTCCAAGACCTAAGATAATCTGATTTTTATTAGGCACAATAATTGTATCTGCTAAATGATATACCCCAGGAGTTAAAACAACACTTTTACCTTGACTAAGTGCTTTATTAATGTTTATAGTATTTGTTGCAGGATCTATATTTGGCTGAATAATACTAACAACAGGAGAGTCAAGGCTTACAAGTAATTTTTTATCTTGGCTAGTATCATAACTATGACCTTTAGAGTTTTGTTTTAACTGTGGAATATCGATAAAATAACTCTTCTGAGCCTCATCGTAAGTCAGAAAAGGCTTTTCACTAATAACTGGAAGTTTGTTCTTAATCATAAAAGGATGAGATACAAAAACAGGATCCGTAGGCATTGAAATACAATCATCATCACCAAAACCACATAAATTACCATTATTCCCTACTAAAACCATATTCCAGCTGCCACCATCCCAGTTTTTAAAGTCAGTATTTCTAGTAATCCACTGTTGTTGTGAACCAGGTATAACTCTTCCATCAACTTGCATATTAGCCATAAATCCTCCACTTGACCACGCTATATCAAATAAGCGTAAGTCACCGCTTGTTATTCCGTCCTTAATATGAACTCTTCTTAATGGAGATGCTTGTGAAACTGCCCATACATTTTGATTTTTAGGAACTATAGTTTCATTATAATCTATAGAACCTAGGGTTGGGGTAATACTTAAATTTTCAGCACCTCGCCAAAAATTATCTAGTGCTCCAGGCGCATGATCTGGATGTTGAGGATCATCAGGTATCTCATCTCTAACTCTAACAGCACCTGTTATATGTACATCATCAGGTGAGTTACTTCCAAGACCTAATACTTCTGTATAATAACCAACTTTTATATCCAAATTATTATACTCACCACGTGGAAGTAATATCGCATAGCGATTAGTAGAGAACTCCGAGCTATTTTCCCACATATTATTGTATATCGCATCAACTTTATTTTGTAGATCTTGAATGTTATCAGGATCACCTATTATAACATTATTTCCAAAAATATTAGGAGGAGGATCTGACCGATTATGAACAGCAGACTTTAAACCATGCAAGTTGGTAACAGCATTGCTATACGTAATCGAGCCAATACTAACACAGGTTAAAAATAAAAACTTTAAACATGACTTAATTCTTTTATTGTACATTATTTACCTCTAAATCATTAAACATTTTGAATCAAATTAAGTTAGCACTAACTAAGTGCCACACTTATTACACAAGCAGTACTTGTATAACAGACGTAATATAAGTGATAGCTGTACAATTTATCAACTAATTATTATGGATTGCAACTGTTAATATGCCTTATCAAGACTATATTTATCTATACCTTAGAATAGGTTAAACTAGATTAAACCCATCAGTATTAATTCTTAGGTATAATTTCACGGTTATTCAATTTTAAAGAATAAAACATCATGCCGCGTTAACAAATATATCAAATACCTAATAAATAAATTGTTGATTTTTTCAAAAACAGGCACTGAACAAGCCTTGTGGAGTTATCGTGGTGCACCCGACAGGAATCGAACCTGTATCATCAGTTTCGGAAACTGACATTCTATCCATTGAACTACGGATGCTTAAATTAATTGCCTTGTAAATAAACGGTATTTGACGTACTACCTCCTAGTGTAAAGGCAATATTAGTATCTGTTGATGGATTATAATTAGAACTATACGTAAACTTAACAACACAACTACTAAATGGTAATGTGTTAATAATAGCCTGACAAGAGTTTACCGAACTATCAAAAGTTCCATTCTGCGTTACCCCAGGAGGTAGCGGATTTGGAGTATATTCTAATATTGGATTATATGCACCATTAGTATTATATGTAATTACAATAGCACAAGAGCTACCACTTGACATATTGGTACAAACCGAGCCACTTTCTATAGCAATACTTATTATTGAATTAGGTAAATTACTACCAGCACCACAACCAACAATTAAAAAAACGACACCAAAAATCACTAATAACTTATGCAACCAAACACCCTGAGAAGATTAACTATTTATATAATTATTTCTTTTTAAAATTTATTATTACCCTGTATTATAGCATAGCCATGATATAATCGCGGAATAAACAAAAAAGGAATACGCACATGCAAAGAACTAATTACTGTGGATTAATCAATGAAGAACATCTAAATAAAACCATAACCGTAAAAGGCTGGGTCAACCGTCGCCGCGATTTGGGAGGCTTAATTTTTATTGATTTACGTGATCGTGAGGGAATTGTCCAAATCATTATTCAACCAGATAGCAAATGCTTCCAGATAGCCGCAGAAGTTAAACATGAGTATGTACTTGAGGTAACTGGTATTGTTAATAAACGCCTCAACCCAAACTCTGAAATCAAAACCGGAACTATAGAAATTATTGCTGACATTATTACAGTTTTAAATATATCGGCGCCTATCCCAATATTAATTGATGATGAAACCACCAGCGAAACCAATCGGATGACGCATCGAATTATTGACTTACGTAGTAAAAAAATGCAGCATAATATTATGCTTCGCTATAAATTAACTCGCTCGATGCGAAACTTTCTTGACAGTAATAATTTTATCGATATTGAAACACCATTTCTAACCCTATCAACCCCGGGTGGAGCACGTGACTTTTTAGTTCCCTCTCGGATGCATAAAGGTAAATTCTATGCCCTACCGCAATCCCCTCAAATATTTAAACAATTATTTATGGTTGCAGGATTTGATCGGTATTACCAAATAGTCCGCTGCTTTCGCGATGAAGAATTAAGAGCGGATCGACAACCTGAATTCACTCAAGTCGATATCGAAACTTCATTTTTAGATGAAAAAGAAATTCGCCAGATTAATGAAACTATGATTAGGCGTGTATTCAAAGAAGTTCTAGTAGTTGAGTTACCCGAATTTCCTGTAATGACTTATAAAGATGCTATTTATTATTACGGCTCTGATAAACCAGATTTACGCCTAGAAGATTTTAAATTTATTGAACTAACCAAGAGTCTTAAAAACTCCAGTTTTAAAGTATTTAACGAGGCAGCTAACCTTACTAATGGTCGTATTGTCGCATTAAAAATACCTGCAACAGTAAGCTTATCACGAAAAGAGCTAGATGATTTGGGTAGGTTCGTGGGTAACTATGGTGCAAAGGGATTAGCTTATATTAAAGTAAATGATGTAACCAAACCCTATACTGAAGGGCTTCAATCGCCAATAATTAAGTTTTTATCCAGCGATGAACTTACTAATATACTTAGAATTACAAAAGCCCAGAATGGTGAAACCATATTATTTGGAGCTGATAATGCTAAAATTGTTAATGAAGCAATGGGGGCATTACGCCTAAAACTAGGTCATGAAAAATCTCTGGTAACTAAAGAATGGGCTCCACTTTGGGTGGTTGATTTCCCAATGTTTGAGTATGATGAAAATACTAATAAATACATGCCAGCACACCATGCCTTCACCGCTCCGAAGGATGAACATATAGGTTATCTAAATACAAACCCTGGTATCTGCCTTGCTAAAGCTTATGATATGGTACTAAATGGTTCTGAAATTGGTGGTGGTTCAGTTCGAATTCATGATGCAGAGATACAATCTAAGGTTTTTGCAGCTCTCGATCTTACAGTCGAACAAGCTAGCCAAAAGTTTGGTTATTTACTAGATAATTTACAGTATGGGGCACCTCCACATGGGGGGATTGCATTTGGGTTAGATAGAATTGCTGCTATTATGTGTAAGTCAAATTCTATCCGAGACGTGATAGCACTACCTAAAACAACCACTGGTCAGTGTTTACTTACTAACGCCCCTAATCTAGTAAATAGTACTCAACTTCAAGAATTAGCAATCAAAGTTACTGAATAACCTAACAGTTAACAACATTAACTGCGAGTCCACCAAGGGCAGTTTCTTTATAGCGCATACTCATATCATGCCCGGTTTGTAGCATAGTCTTAATTACATCATCAAGACTAACTCTACCAGCTTCTTCTTCCAAAAGAGCAAGCCTTGCAATATCAATTGCACGACTTGCAGCTACACCATTTCGTTCTATACACGGTATTTGTACTAAGCCTCCTATTGGATCACATGTCATACCAAGGCTATGTTCCATCGCTATTTCTGCTGCTTTGGCAATCTGAATTAAACTTCCTCCAAGAACCGCAGTTAGGGCTGCTGATGCCATAGAACAAGCAACACCAATTTCACCTTGACAGCCTACTTCAGCAGCAGAAATTGAGGCACCAAATTTATATAACATCCCAATTGCACCTGCAGTTAGGATAAACTCAACTAATTTATCCTCAGTAACATTATTACCATAGCGAATATAATACTCCAATACTCCAGGTATCGTGCCTGCTGAACCATTAGTAGGTGCTGTTACCACCCTACCAAAAGCAGCATTTTCTTCATTAACCCCAATTGCAAAAGCCATTGCTAATAACCTTTGATCATGTAGGGATGAGTTAATACTATCAATATTCAATTTATTGTACAAACCACTTGCTCGTCTGCGAACCTCTAAGCCACCTGGTAAAAACCCCTCAATGCTTATTCCACGTAAAACTGATTGATGCATTACATCAATAATTTCTAGAGCTTCGACTCTCAACTGCTCTCGTGTCTTTCGAACTAGTTCATTTCTAATAACTAATTCAGCTACACTAAAACCATTTTTTTCACACAATCCAAATAACTCAGCCGCAGTTCTAAAAAAATATGGAGGTTTTATATCATGTCCTACTTGATTTGATAAATTTTTCATCTCAGTGTCATCAACAATAAACCCGCCACCTATTGAGAAATATTGCTTACTTAATAATATTTTGTTATCTTCATACGCAACAAAACTCATACCATTAGCATGTTCAGGCAAAAACTCTTTTTTATGCAATAACAAATCACGTGTAATATCAAAATCAACTATATGTTTACCCAACAAATTTATCTGTTTATGTTTTTTAACCTGCTCTACAAGATCCAAAAACAAATCAGGATCAACAGTTCTAGGGTTTTTACCAGATAAACCATTTAAAATTGCAAAAACCGTACCATGCCCCTCTCCCGTAAGAGCTAATGATCCATATAAATTAGCCTCTAATCGTGTTACTTGTTTAATAAGATTAGCATTTTCTAAAAGCTCCACAAATTTAAGAGCAGCTTTTATTGGTCCAATAGTGTGTGAACTCGATGGACCAATACCGATTGCAAACATGTCTAATGCACCTAACATACCTAATACTCCAAAATAAATCTACTATTGCCAACCAAATTTACGCTCATAGAAGCCTTTCATGAGTTGTACTAGCACCATATAACCAATAACAATAGCAACTACCCAACCAAAGTAGGACAGTGGAACTGCTGTCATACTTACATAAGGCGCTATACTACTCATAGGTAAACTAATACCAACAGTTGCAATAACCAAAGTCATTACTATTAATGACCATGCGGCACGACTTTGTAAGAATGGAATCTTACGAGTGCGTATCATATGTACTATCAATGTTTGAGTTAACAAACCTTCAATAAACCATCCAGATTGAAATAGTGTAGCACCCGCAATGGTATTAGCATGATAAAAATTCCATAACACTATAAAAGTAATAACGTCAAAAATAGAACTTAAAGGACCAAAGAAAATCATAAAGCTTAACAATCCCTTAGGATTCCATTTCTGGGGCTTAGCAATAAACTCTTTATCTACATTATCAAATGGAATCACCACTTGAGAAATATCATAGAGTAAGTTTTGAATCAACAAATGAATTGGTAGCATCGGTTCAAATGGTAGAAAAGCTGAAGCTATTAATACACTAAATACATTACCAAAATTAGAACTTGCAGTAATCTTAATATATTTTAGCATATTAGCAAATGTTCTGCGCCCCTCTTCAACTCCATTTTCTAATACCATCAAGCTTTTTTCAAGAAGTATAATATCCGCAGCTTCTTTGGCAATATCTACAGCACTATCAACTGATATACCAATATCAGCCACCCTAAGAGCAGCAGCATCATTAATACCATCACCCATAAATCCAACTACATGTCCATTATCGTGAAGCACACTTACAATCCTCTCTTTATGAGCCGGACTAAGTTTTGCAAATACTGTAGTATCCTCAGCTATCTTAGCAAGTTCAATATCAGAAAATTTATCAATCTCCGAACCAAGAATCATCCCTTCAACATTAAGTCCAACCTCACGACACACTTTAGCAGTAACAAGTTCATTATCACCAGTTAAAATTTTAACTGCAATTCCATGCCGATTTAGTGCTTGAAGAGCAGGTTTAGTGGTTTCTTTTGGAGGATCTAAAAAGGCAATATAACCAACTAGTATCATGTTATATTCATCGGATACTGAATAAATATCTTTTTTCATCTCAGAATAATGTTTGACTGCAACTGCGACCACACGAAGCCCATCAGCATTTAATCTAGCAGTAACTGATTTTAACTCTTCCAACAATTCATTAGTTAGTGGCAATATTTCCATATTATGATAAGCGCCACTGCAGCAGCTTAACATTTCTTCAACGGCACCTTTACAAATTAGCGTATGATGTTCCACATCATCAGTTACTACAACGGACATCCTACGTCTTTGAAAGTCAAAAGGCACCTCATCAACTTTTTTAACTTTTTTCATTAAATCTGGAATATCACCAAAATTTGCCTGGTCAAGAACAGCAACATCTAAAAGATTTTTTAGTCCAGTTTGATAATAACTATTAAGATATGCGTACTCTAAGACATCATCAAAATCCTCACCAAAAATATCAGTATGTTTTTCTAGACAAATCTTATCTTGAGTAAGAGTCCCAGTTTTATCAGTACACAAAATATCCATTGCACCAAAGTTTTGGATAGCATCAAGACGTTTGACAATCACTTTTTTACGCGACATAATGACTGCACCTTTTGCAAGAGTCGAAGTCACTATCATGGGTAACATTTCAGGGGTTAAGCCAACTGCGATTGATAAAGAAAATAATGCAGCTTGAAGCCAATCATGCTTAGTAAAGCCATTAATCAATAGCACAATAGGTGTCATCACTAGCATAAAATAAATTAACATTATACTAACTCTGTTAATGCCTTTTTGGAATGATGTCTCTACATATTCTTGACTAATTACTTTTTGTGCTAAAGAACCAAATAAGGTATGTTTACCCGTTGTAAGTACAATAGCTGTTGCAGTACCACTAACAACGTTAGTGCCCATAAAACCAATGCTTTCAAGCTCCAAAGCCTCTTTTATACTTGGTTTAGAAGGGTTTGAAAATTTCTCAAGCGGCATTGACTCACCAGTTAGAGCGGCTTGGGATACAAATAAATCTTTAGATTGTAATATTCGCACATCTGCAGGGAACATATCACCTGCAGATAAGGCTAAAATATCTCCAGGCACCAAGTCCTTAATTGGAACCTCAATTGTATTAACTCGACTAAGGCTATCGTGTAAATTTATTCTTACTTTATCTTCATATTCTGGCTCATTCTTTTCATTACTAATTCGATAAACTGTTGCTGAAGTGCTCACCATATCTTTTAGTCTATCAGCCGCATTATTAGAGCGACGCTCTTGAATAAACCTTAAAAATGTTGAGATTACTACCATTAAACCAATAACAGTTGTTGCTCGCATATCTCCAGTAAGATAGGATATTAATGCAAGAACAGTTAAAAGAAGATTAAAGGGGTTTTTGTAACATTGCCATAAATGTTTGTACCAAGTTAATTTTTTTTCTTGCTCAACTTGATTATATCCATATACTTCTCGTTTTTGCTCTATTTTTAGCTCTGACAAACCAAGAGCATCTGACTCAAAATCTGTATATAGCGATGCTTCTACTGCATATGCATATTTGATAAGATTTGACGTTATTGTAGCCGGTGCATCTTTATAATTTATACCATATGGTTCATCTAATAAATTAGGATCACCATTAAACTGTTTACGTAATGTAAAGCGATTATCAAAAAACCCAATCACCCGATTTTTAAATTTATCCAGAATTTTCATAACGAACCCATTTAATCACAAAACATTTATACCGCGTCATTATAACCGATATTAAAACTATTAGCGAATAAAATTTTTATTAATTCACTTAAAAAATGCAGTTAAAATTTGAAAACCCACATCCGCCATTGACATTACAAAGAAGCATCAAAATAAATTATTCACCTGCTTGGTGAAACCTATTTTTTAAAAATATATTGGTTCATAAAGTTCTGTAATATAACTATCACTTTTAACTATTTCAGCAATTATTGTCGAGTGACTAGCTTCATAAACATTAATAACCCTTAGTTGAGATTCTTGGTATAATAATCTAGCTATATTGTTATTTTTTAGTTGTTTTAGACGTTCATTAGCAACCTTAAAGCCTTCAAATTCATCTTGTTTCATTGCTTTATATAAAGTTATCTTAGTATAATTTAGTTTATTCGTAATACTCTCACTAACGATGACACTCTCAACATCTATATTATTAATTAATTTTTCTGCATAACTTATATCATATTTCTTATTAATTTCTTCTTTTAAGAAATCTTTATCTAACTTATCATATAGCTGGTTCAATTCCACGTCTCTTACAACTGTATCTAATAAAAAAACTTGTATATTAGTATAGCCTTCGCTTTCTAATATACAAGCTATCTCCATTGAAATCAAACCACCTAATACCAATTATACTAAATAACTTATCTGATAAATATGGTAAAATACTCCCTA
>CAZJFO010000062.1:0-10129 GCA_964545465.1 uncultured Neisseria sp. | reverse complement strand
TTAGGGAGTATTTTACCATATTTATCAGATAAGTTATTTAGTATAATTGGTATGATACTTTAGCAAATGTTATTGCTAAAACTATAAGGCAGAAATATGAGTGACCGTATTGATAAAGCTACCTACAGTCTATATTGCAATTTACCATCGCAATTATTGGTGCAGTCGGTAGTAAATTATTTCAATAGCCCACTATCTAGTAAGTTTGGTCAGTTATTTGGTAGCAATGTATTTTCTTATCGGCGGGATGATACTGAAGAACGAGTATTACCATCACTCAACGTTTATTCGCTTGGATTTGAAACAACAGGAGATTTAGCTTATTTATTGGGTAATCTACGCCTAGAATTTAACTTGCCAGTAAAACTTATTCGGGATCGGCAAACTGAAGCAGGTATTGTAATTGGTGAGAGTCTATTTTTACTAACTCGTAACCCACAATGGCTAATGAGCATTATGGAAACCGTACCAGCACTAAAAGAGCTTGGTACAAGATTATCGGCTAATTACGAACCATTGTATCCGCATGATAAAGATAGCTTAATGTTTTTTGTAACCATGAATTACAAAGTGGATATCGCCTGTTATTTTGATTATCTAAACGACAACGGACTTGATGTGTCTGATCCATGCAAAGTAGCTGATATTGTCAAGGTGTACGATTTAGATATTCCTCTACATGTAAAATAATTTAAATTTAGGTCAAGTATTCATATATTTAAAGAGATTAAAATCCAGTGATTGATCCTGCGAAAAATCCATAATATGATTGTTCCAGTGTTTTATAAATCTGTCTTTTATCTGTTTTGGGATTTGTGCAAAATTATCTGGTGACATACACCATGTTTCAATGTGACCAGCAATCAACTTTGTTGTTGCGCATTGAAACTCTTTATCTGTTAGGCTACGCCACGAATTAATAAATTTTTGCACATTACCATCTAAGTAATTTACGTGATAACCACATACAATAATTGTTTTATTATTATATGGAATTACATTAATAAATATTATTGGTGGAATAACAAATGGATCAATATTAACAGCCAAATTATCAGTATTTTCAAATGTAATTATTGCAGCAGCACATACCGAAGTATAACTATATTCAAATACTTCGAATTTATACCGCTGTTGTGAAGCATAGTTGCAAAGTATTTCATTTTCAAAACAGTCTTTAAAGTACTTTAAGTCACGTATCCCAATTGATGTACCTTGTAAGAAATGGTTGATTAAATCACTATCAGCTATGTATAAATTTTTTTGACTTTGAACCCAATTAAAGAGTTCCACATTCACCTCTTTTTTGCGTATTTCAGCACACAATGCTCGGTATGATAATAATACTCCTGTTTGATAATCAAAAAAATCAATTTGTGTTTGTTCAATTGGTTTAAATAATGAAGTATCGTGGTTATTACAAAATAGCCTTAAAGAGAAGGCTTGGTTAACTCCAATCTCTTTATGTTCTGATATTTGACTTTTTCCACTACAAATGCTAAAAAAGCTCGGATTGCTTAATTGAATAACGTGACCATTGGTTGCAATATTATTTAGTATCCCATTCTTCTGGAGCAAATGAGAATTAATCGCTAAATTATGGCAATTTTGATGTAAACAATTTCGATTTTTACTTTTTTGTCTTTTGTGATATTGTTCTAGCTGTGCAATATTCTTACTATCAGGCATTTTCTTCAATTCTTATTTTTACTCATTTGGCATAATTTTAACATTTTTGCACTACTAGAAATACAGGAAACTAAGCGAGCCTAATTCTGGACTAAGTAATATCCATGTAAATGATTTTATTTAGGTTTAAGGAGCAAGTTTCTCATGCCAATAATCAACAAAGTACCAAATAAAAAAATCACTATCAATTTACAAGGTGCAATTGGTATCCCTAGTACCGATGCAAATATCTTATTAATTGGGCATAGAAGTGGCGTAGTTAGTGGCGCAGTGCCCAGTTATGCAGAGTTACAACCTAAATCAGGTTACCCATTATTAACAGCATATAGGTCATATGATTTGCCGAGTTTTAGTAGTGGTGACACCGCAATTAGCTATATGCAGGCATTAGGATTTACCGCAAACTATGGTTTATCTAATAGCCTATTATTTTCAGCACCAAGTCAAGTAATAACTCCACCAAGCATCAGCTCATTATCAAGTAGCGAATTATCAGCAAATAAAGCTAAGTTCAAGAAACAATCACTACAAGATAGTGCATCTACTGTTACTCTACAATGGGATATAGCACCAATCGGCTTTGACTTGTTAGTGGGCAGTAGTAAAGAAATAAACATTACCCAGATTAATGGTGCTAATACCGCAACGGCTATCACGCAAAGCGTTAACCTTAATCCATATCAATTAGTACTGACCAATGTACAAGGCACATTCACTACCACCGCCCAAATTGCAGTGAGTTACATTGATACCGATGCCAATGTCCCTGATCCAGCAAGAACTGATGAAATCTGCATGATGGTATATAGTGCGGTTAACAGTATAAATACAAACTTCCCGCAAACCATCAATACTATTACACCAACAATTAGCATTTGCTTTTTAAATCCAATGGACACTGGATTTAATCCTAATAGCACCCCAATTCAATACCTAAATAGCGATGGTAGCAATGCTGTATTAAGTGCGGTACAAGCGCTACCGAATGGCAACACTGGCATTTATTTTGCCACTACGCCTGCTAATTTCGGGGTAACTCCGCTAATCGCACTGGGTAACACGTTAGTTAGTAAGGATTCATCCAATAGTGGTACATTGGTACAGGTATTGCCTGGTATCACTTCTAGCGGTATCGGCATAGAGTTAACCAATATAACTGGAACATTTGCAGTTAGTGATGCGGTTACTATTGCTTTGGATAGTACTCAGGATATATTTAGTCTATTAACTACTGCCAAACAATATCCAGTTAGCCCATATGAAGTTAAGACTCAATCGGATATTAGTAGTCCGACCTCCAAATTTGTACCATTGTTTAATTATTTGGCTAAAGCTAATGCACCAACATCGGTTAATAATGGTTCATTCTTTGCAATGGGTGTAGTATCCAATATTTCAATACCCAAACAACAAGCAAGCACATTACCCGTATTTGACCCATCTACTTTTGGTGCTGAGTATATTACTGGTGCATATTATCCATGCATCAGGAAACTTGGTGATTACCCGCTAAATAGTGCAATTGTAGCAAGCCAGTATGCAGGGATTATTGCATGTAATGATGTACCATTTAATCCACTAAATAACGTATTACTCAAATTACCAGTTGCAGCAGATTTAACTACAGTATTAAATGATTTAAGCTCAATTACAGTAGCAATTAATTTAGGCTGGACACCAATTGGAGTGAATTCAAAATTACAAGCCTATATTGTACGTGCGGTCACTGGATTATTGTATTTGCCTGGTACAGAAGCACCCGATACTGAGTATTTCCCAGTGACTGATTGGCAAATAATTGGTTTATGGAAGAAGGCGGTATTTCAGGCATTGAGTCAACCATCATTTACCAATAAACGTAAATCAACCCAGTTAAAAGATAATATCGTAAATAGCTTGCAACCATTAGCCCTAAACTTTGAAACACAAGGCATGTTTTATAACATGGCAAAGCTAGTGGGTGAATTCCAAACTACTGATGATACCCAAGACCCAGCAAAATACAATGTGATTACTCCAGTTTGCGTCACCCCAGAATTTAACGCAATTGAGGTAACAGTTAATGTAGTTAGCTATTTATCTCAAGTAACTACTACAGCCTAAAAATGAGGAGCAAGTAATATGGCAGGATTTTATGCAGAACGTGGTTTTATAACTCTAAACGGCGTACCTTTTACCGATCAGGGTAATATAAAAGGTGTCACAGTTAATGTGAACGAAAACCTAAGCGATGTGCCTGGTATGACAACCGACCATTCAACACCAGGCTTTACTCGTGGCAATACTACAGTTAGTGCTGCAGTTGAAATATTTATCCCCAATCAAGGCAACACAATACCCAATTTCTCGGCACTAGATTATGAAAGCAATAATTTTGCTCTTGTAGTAGTTGCCAGCTCCAATGCTTACAACGGCAAATATGCTGGTAAAACCTATATCCTGAATAACATTGCTTATGATGGAGGTTCTGCTGGTTTTGCAGGTGTTGGGCAAGTTGGTACTACTACGGCTAATTTTAAAGCACAAACTTATCAAGAGGTTAACTAGTCAACTGATAAACCAATTTAGGAAAGTAAAGCATTATGCAAAAAATACATACTCCAAAGGATACTGATACCAACAAAGCAGATTCAATTATTAAAGCCATGAAAGTGGCTCATGATCCACGTGATGATGACAAATTACCTGAGCAAAAGTTTAGCGAGATTGAAGCTCAATATGATTTACTAAAACAGATGCGCAGTGGTGTCCACTCCAAGTTTATTATCGAACATGATGGTAAAGAATTCCCAATGCGCCTAATCTCTGAAGATGAACAGCAAGAGTGTTTCCTAAAAGCATTAGCAGATTTTTACAAATTGCCAGAATATTGCCGTATTCATACGCACTTAATTGACCGCTATAACATGGTGTTTATTTTAGAGAAAGCATTGAGTTCCTCCCCACTAAATCCAATTGATGGTGCAGTATTTATGACGCTAAAATGCTTAAAATCAATGACATCGGCTAGTTTAAGTTCGTTATTTGCCAAATATACCGCAATGGATAAACAACTTAACCCATGTGTGGATGAAATGACCGACGATGAGTTTGAGTTTTTACTGGAGGAATGCGTAAAAAAGCCCGAATTAGTGAGCAGCTTATTGGTACTGCAATTGCAGAGGATAGCGCATACTTACATCAAACACCTCACATTACTTCAGGACAAATAAGCTATTACTTGCTATGGCGTAGTTGGCTAAATCAAAAACGGACAGACGATGAAGCCAAGCAACTTGCCATATTTGAGAAGCTAAGGGGTAATTGTGGCTGAGAATATTATCAAAGTTGTATTTGAGGACAATAGCAGTAGTGGTGGTGCTACTAATTCAGGTGCTGGAGGTGGTAGCAATAGCTCACCACTCAATGATGCTCCCACTCCATCAGAAAATATCCTCAACAGCTTCTCAGCTAAAATATCCCAAGCAGTAGAATTGGTTAAAAGTTTAAGTGCACAAAATAAAGTCAATTTCACTAATTTAAAACAAGCTGCATCTAAAATTGACCCGATATTCGATCCTAAAAGCGTTAAGGATTTTAATAAGGTACTCAAAGATGCAACTGCCGATAATGCTTCCATAACCAAACAATTTAAAGAAATCAACAAATCACTGCTTGAATTTAACAAGCAGCTCAAAAATACTAATGACAATGCCAAAGACAATAACTCCAGCAATAAAAATAATGGTGGTGGCAATAATAGCAATACTATAGCCACCATTGCCAAAACCGGTATCGCGATACTAGCTGGTGGACTACCTCTTTATTATGCTACGGAGGCATTTAGAAGTTATGCTGCAACTAATGCGCTGGATTCTGGTAACAATCTAATGAATCCACTGACCTATGCTACTCAGCGACGTGGACTACAATTTGAGCAAGATAGAAGTATTGCTAGTGGTATTGGCGCATTATTAGGTGGTGCTATTGGTTCAATTATACCTGGTGTTGGTACAGCAATCGGTGTAGGTATTGGAGCTACTGCAGGTTCACAAATTGGTAATTTAGGCTACAGCTACTTTGGTGGGCAAGATAATGCTCAAGACCAACTTCAATGTGAAGTAAGCCAAAACTATACAAATCTAATGCGAGGTAATAGCTTATCGCACCAATTAGCCTCAATGTACGGGAATACTTTTAATAAGCCCAGTGAGAATATGTTTTTATTGCCACAGTACCTACAAATGGGCAATATGAACCAGTTTGGCGGTAATTTATCACAATCCGATTTAGCTGGTGTTGCCAAAATATCTGATCGCTATAATGCTAATCCTGCCCAAGTTGGTAGCTTAATTAGCCAGATTAATGCCTCCGTTAAAGATATGAGTGCCACATTGTTAAACGTTGACTCACATGCACAAAAAACTGGTGGTGATATTGTGTCGCAATTAGCAGTAGCAGTACAACTTATGCAAAAAGGTGGCTTATCTGCACCAGACGCTATCAATAAAGCATTTAATCAAAGTTTGTATGGTACTACTTATGCGGGAGCACAAAACGGTTATTTCCAAAGCTCATACATTAATCAATTTAGGTTACGTACATTAGGCAAAGTTGCAGGCATTGATGTTGAAGGAGTTATGCAAGGTGATCCAAATGCGATTGCAAAATTTAACCGCCTGCAATCACGAGCTGAGAGTAATAGATTAACGCCTAATGCAGGTAATTTATTGGTAAATATGGTATCCCAAAGTTTAGGTTTAGGTAATGGCGCAATCAATGCTAACGGAGCTAATCAAGGTACATCTACCCCATACACCGATATGTTTAATAAACTAAGTAATCCTGAAACCGTACAACAAAAAAACCATAAGAGTCTGGGTGTTAAAAATCCTGACCAAGACCTTTATGGCGAAATCAATCCGCACAATTCGTTAAAATCCTCTGTCGTTGATACGGTGACTAACTGGGGTTCTGGTATTGTAGATAAAGGTAAGCAATATGTTAGTGAAGGTTTAACCCATGTATTGGCAAAGGAATACTTATCTAATCTGCAACAAATGGAGGTGGATAAAAAATCAGGTAATATGGCTGATTATCAGAATTTGGAGCGATTAAATAAGAACTTAGAACAGCAAATTAAAGCCTTAAATAAAAACACCCAAGCCATACAACAAAAAAATATCGCTGGAGGTAGTTATTAATCATGGCTAGTAATGCATCACTCTACAATTTGCTAGGTTTAACCGAGCAAGGTCTGCAATTATTTAACGGTTGGGATTTACAAAATGCCCAGTATAACGGTGTTAATTTTTATATTGCTAAACCATTTGGCTCAGGCAGTATCACTAACACACTGGATATTATAAACACCGCAACTGCCATTATTGGTACTGATACTAACTCATTTCCCCTAAACAGTAACCTACCAATTGGTACAAAAGAATATTTGCAGGAAATACGAGACAATGTTCGGCGTAAACTAGTAGTGCATCCACTAGTTAATACCAACTCTAATATTATTGAGGATTTAGGCTTTGAAGTGGAGCGGTTCAACGGCATTGGCTTGATTGTCGGTGATAGTTATTACACCGCATATAGCAATTTATACAACTACTTTTTAGCCCGACAAGGCGATGTCACTTTTGAGAATATCCCCAAAGAATATCGCAATGTCCTTCAGCATCCAGTGCGTGGCAAAATAGAAAATGTATTCTTGCATGAGTTTCGGGTAATTCACAGTTCACAACGTTGGAAAGGAATATTATTTGAATTTACCTTTGTGGCGCAAGAAGTAACCGCAATTACACAAAAATCACAATCTACCATCAACAAAGTTAACCAGATGTTTAATCTGATTATTGGTAGCATAATGATATATTAGCTATTATTGCACAAATTGAAGCCTACGGTAACATGATAAGCACATACTTCAACAGTACCACTCCAAGTAATGCGGTTAATTTTGCCAATCAGACTGTACCGCAAATTAAAAATTATAGTGTGCCATTATTGCGTAATACTGCAACTATTCTGTATAACAACTTTAAACCCCAGAGCTATACCAATTATTACTTTGAAAACCAAACTGTCGATTATTCAAAGTTTGGGGTACTAACTCCATATGCAACAGGCTCGGATGATACCAGTATCAACGCATTATTACAAATCTATAACGCTAATGTGCAGAATGAAATCAATCAAATCAATGGCTATGGGTTAAATATTCAGGCAAATAACCTAATAACCTCACTCAAAAATAGCTATGTCAATTTGCTGGATTTATCCAAAAACCTATCCATCAACAATAGTAGCCAATATATCAGCTACCCAGTGCCTTATACCATGTCGATCCGAGAATTATGTTTTAACAATAACCTCGACTTTGATGATGTGAATGTTATACAAAATATTATTGCTGCAAATCCTGGCAAATTTGCCTCAGTCAACAAAATAGTAGTTGATACTGTTTTGTTGCTACCGAGAGCTTAATCATGAATAACGTTAGCTATATGGTTTCAATCTTTGACATTATTACTAATCAAAATAACATCATCAGTAATGATACTAAAGATATTACTGGATTATTGAGCAACTACGGCATAGAGCGAATACTAATCATGAATAATATGTTTATGCCATTAGCAAATAGTGCTGTGATTGATTTAACTTATAGTGCCAGTAACAATAAAACCAAGTTGTTTAACTCGGCAATTGCTGAAGGTAACTTAGTAAAAATTGAGGAAGTATTTAACAATAATTACAAAACAGTGTTTGTGGGTTATATTGCTACGGTAAATATTGGTCAGGATACCCAAATTGGCTTAAATCTTACACTGAACTGCTTATCGCTACTTGGGCAATTATCCTACCAATTAGTAGCTAATGATATTGACGATACCTTGATGCTCGGTGGTGGTGAATTCCCAATTACTGATTTTGTAGCTAATCAGGTGGAGCTGGGCAAGATATTGATAGCATTTCAAAACCAATCCCTGATGAGTTATGCACTCAATCATCAAATAATTAGTAGTTATGATAACTATGATGGACAACAATTAGCTTTCTTAATTCCAACTGGGCAAGACGGTTTAACCAGCAAAACTGCTGTTTATTTTTTTGCCTCAACCAACGACAACCGCTTTGATAGTTTATTGCGTACCGTATATGCTTATCAACGACTCATTTATCAGGCTTTGGATGGCACAATCAAGATCGCCATACCATCAGTTGCAGAGACTGCCATTGGTAGCTTTTATCAATTTGACATTGGCAAGTTTAACGATACGGTAGATAATAACAGTATCAAGTATGAACGCTATAGCATTGCTAAAAATGCTGGCATAGTTTGTAATCGTGCATTTGCCTCTCTTATCCCAGTTGGGTTTAATTTGGTAGGCAAAAATGAAAAGGATACCATTAATTATGTGTCCAATCTGTCGGGTAAAATATTTACACGTGGGCAGGCATTACTAAACTCAGGTATTTTTACTATCAGCAAGCATGACATCATCGATTTAAGCGACAACATTATCAAAGACCCAACACTATTGCGATTATTTGATATTACACAAGGCAGTAATAGCAATATTGTAGCCACCGATGTATCAGGAGTGAAGAACAGCAAACCAATCGTAGGATTATATGCTAATCGCTTATTGGCGCAGGATGCTTTCCTAGAAACACAGCTAGAAATAGATTTGCCACGCCTATCTTGCTACAATGCAGCTAATGGTGAGTTAACTGATATACCGCTGGGCTATACGGTCAATGTTGATGATAATGGCAATCTTGGATTAGAAACTAACAAACTGTATTGCTACCAGATAGCACTAAATTATGACATCAACAACGGTACACGGTTAAGTCTTGGATTATGTAAGCCATACAGTTTCACAACACTGTGGGCTGGTACAAATGAGTAGGAATTATGAGCGACTTTAGAAAAGCAATCAACTGGGTAAAAACCCGTTCCCTTATATTAGCTGGTTTTATTAAAAATGCCAAGTTTAATAATGATGGCAATCCAAGTGTTACCACTGATGTAAATAACATCACGGTTATTGGTAATAATCGGCAAAACGTGGCTTGTGTATTTCCATATGGCTATTTTAGTGTACCCAAAGATGGTGTCAATGCAGTAATGCTTAATACTGGGGATACTGGTAGCAATCCATTAGTTCTCGGTGTATTGGTTGGCTTTGATAATTTACCCTATACGCCTAAACCAGGCGAAGGTGGATTATTTAGCGATAACTGGCTACTGGTACAACAAAATGATGCTATTCGAGCTTACAAGATTGATGATGCTGAGTATTCTGCAACGTTATCCAGTGGAGAATGGTTAGGTAAGTATTTGACCGATATTTTAAATCGTTTGGATGCGATTGATGAATATTTGAATACTCATACCATTTTTACTATTTAAGTTTTCAGATATACACACCTGCAAGTCTCCCGT